>CAYJOX010000036.1:0-8577 GCA_964371915.1 uncultured Oscillospiraceae bacterium | reverse complement strand
CACATGGTTTTGTTAGGGCAATAAATATACCGTACCCAAACAACAGAGCGAAAAGGCGCCCGGGCAGAAGGGTGTTAAAACCACTCTCGGTACCAAGTAGGCCGAATATCAGTATTACCTTAACTGCAAGCAGCAGATAATCATATCGATTAATAGGCTTTTTATCACCGAAAAAAGGCAGAACACAGCCAAACGCAAGTAGGTTGTTGCAGCTTATTATTAGGCTAAGGTCGATTGTGCCGTATGTGCTAAACAACATAAAATATTGCAGTATCCACAAGAGAGGTGGATGTAATACATCCTCCGGTAACATATCCGGTACGGCATAGGGTAACCTACTGTAGGTAAGTATATACTCAAGGCCCGGCAACCAGTAGCTATATATCTCATCGTCGCCGGTGTACACATATCTTCCTAGCAACGAAGACATGATAAGCAGTACGAAAAGTACAATAATAGGAGCCGACAATAAACGCTTTAAGGCATAGCGATATCTTGCAATACAATAGACCGTGCAGACGAGCGAAAAGGCCACAATAAGGTAGTAGCCTACCGCCATAACGCCTAATATGCTAAACAGATAAAGGGTGAGTATAACACCAAGCAGTACCGTCATGAATGTGCCGGCAACAGGTATATTCAGATAGCTGGACACCGCCACCGTAACAACAACTAAAATTATAAAGCCTATAAAAAAAGAAACCACTCAACACCCCATAACAATTTATGTACAGAGAGTTGAGTGGTTAAGCCGTTAGGAACTATGTTATCTTAAAATCCTTGCCCTAACAAGTGCGGGCTTTAGCGCTGTATATAATATTGTGCCTGCAACTACCGCAGTTATACCATTAGAAAAACTCACAATAAGTTTTGGCACAAGCACCGGTATAATGGCCTCGGATGGCATTGCAAGAATAAAAGCCATCTCGACATAGTTTTTAAGCATATAAAGTGCAATATAGGTAAGCGATCCGGATGCGGCAGATATTGCCGTAAGCATTACATTTAGGTTAGGCTGTATAGCCTTAAACTTATTAGCCACAAGGCCGGCCGCAAAGCCCATTGCAAATTTATTGATAAAGGTTATAGGCGCCTCCGCCGCATACTCGCTGGATAGATCAAATATCGCACTGCCTATTCCGGCTGCAAGCCCACCGCCTAAAGGCCCAAACAATAGGCCGCCAAGTATACCAAACACATTGCCAAAGTGCAACATGGTGCTGGTAAAGCCGAGTGGAATGGTTATTCTAATATAGGTGCCGACAAAAACAAGTGCCGCCATCAAACCTATCATTGAAATTTTACGTATATCCATACTCTTTTGCATAGTTATCCTTTCACCGTTAATATAATAACACTTGACAAAATATATTTTATCCTCTAATATTATTATACGCAAAATTGACACTATTGAAACTGTCAAAAACTGTTTTTTTAATGGTACCAGATGAGGTGGGGTTATGGATAACATTACGCTAGGTCTAAATAGAGGTGAGCTGATCTATGATCAGATTTACAGATTTTTAAAAGAGGAGATTTTAGGCGGCAGAATTAAATGTGATGAAAGGTTGCCCTCCAAACGTTCCCTTGCAACTCAGCTTGGGGTTAGTGTTAACACGGTGGATACAGCCTATGGAATGTTAATGGCAGAGGGGTATATTACCTCTAAGGAGCGCAGCGGTTTTTTTGCCTGTAATGTAGCATCAGAGCAGATAATAATGCCGGCAAAGCCTACCAGAGACTATAACAAAAACCAGCAGAGCGTGTTATACAACTTTACAACATCATCGATAGATAGCTCGTTATTCCCCTTTAAGCTATGGTGCCGTATAGAGAGGGAGGTATTAGGGGATGAACAGCTGCTTAACCATGGTAAGCGGCAGGGGGATTATAACCTACGCAGTGCCATATGCAGCTATCTTAAGGCTTATAGGGGTTTTGAGTGCCGGCCGGAGGAGATAGTTGTAGGGGCAGGAATCGATTATCTGCTAAGCCTTACAGCAAGGTTGTTTGAGGATAGTTGTGTGGCGGTGGAAAACCCGGGATATGGCCGAGCCGAGCGTGTTTTTAGAGATTTCGGAACCTTTACAGAATATATACCGCTCGATAAAAATGGGATGTCCTATCAGGAGTTAAAAAAATCGGATGCCCAGCTTGCATACCTAACGCCATCCTGTCAGTTTCCTACCGGCATAATAATGCCGGTTAGCCGTAGGCAGGAGATACTGTCCTGGGCAAATGAGGATGAAAGCCGCTATATAATAGAGGATGATTATAACAGCGAATTTAGGTTTTCTACAAGGCCGATACCGGCCCTAAAAAGTCTAGATTCTGCCGGTAAGGTTGTTCATATAGGAACATTTTCCAAGAGTGTTGCGCCATCCCTACGTGTAGCATATATGGTGCTACCTCAAAGCCTACTTGCCCGCTGGGAGGAGCGGTTCTCGGTTTATGCCTGTACCGTCTCGAGGTTTGAGCAACAGGCGCTATGCCGTTTTATAGAGGGTGGGCATTTTTCTCGTCATATTAACCGCCTTAGGATAGCCTGTAAAAAGCGTAGGGAAAGCCTTGTTAGTGCACTTAAAGAAAACTTTAAAGATTCGGTAGAGGTAACGGCCGCCGATACAGGGCTGCATGTAATTGCCGATTTTAAGGTGGGTTTATCCGAGCAGGAGATAATAAACAGGGCTAAGGAGGTACAGATAAGCATTATAAGCATGAACGAATATTGCCACGGGGAACACAAAAAATACGACTGCAGGTTTATACTTGGTTTTAGCGCCATGAACGAACAGCAGATAAAAAAAGCAGTAACTATATTAAAGGAGGCGATATTATGATAAAACCTATAGTATTAAAGCACCCATTAGTACAGCATAAGGTAGCAATTTTAAGAAACGAGCTTACCGGAACAAAGGAGTTTGGTGAGCTTATCAGTGAGCTTGCTACGCTACTAGCCTACGAAGCAACAGCCGACCTTGCCCTAGAAGAAGTTACGGTGCAAACACCGGTTGCGCCGGCAGGTTGCAGAATGTTAAAGGGTAGAAAACTTGCAATAGTGCCCATACTGCGTGCCGGGCTTGGCATGGTGCAGGGGGTACAGGTTTTACTACCGGCCGCAAAGGTAGGGCATATCGGCCTGTATCGAGATCCGGATACCCTATTACCTGTAGAATATTACTGTAAGCTACCACCCGATGTAGATAAAAGGGATATATTCGTAGTAGACCCGATGCTTGCAACCGGAGGCAGTGCCTGTGATGCTATAGACAACCTAAAACGAAGGGGGGCAAAAAGCATTAAGTTTTTGTGTATAATAGCCGCACCCGAGGGGGTAAAAAAGCTACAGCAAAAGCACCCTGATGTTGCAATTTTTACAGCGGCATTAGACGAAAAACTTAACGAGCATGGCTATATAGTGCCGGGCCTAGGGGATGCAGGGGATAGGCTGTTCGGCACAAGGTAGGGTTTAAGGTTTGTCTGTCGCCGGTAGCAAAGCGCACCACAGCGGTTAACTTATCTGTCACCTTTTAAGCAGTATACTTTAGGGTAACCTGTACTTTATCGAATAACTTATGATGGATAAAACTTGGTATCAAATATTTCTGCTATCTTCCATTCCATACCGTCCGGATCATCGGAATAGATAACGAAATAGGTGTCATATACGCCGCCTGCAGCCTGCAACCCGAGCATCGATTTGTGAGGATCTAATATCTCGTTTACACGGCAATACATAATAGTTGCATCACTATCCGGCATGTTTTCGGCTATATAACTATCGATATCTGCCGCCAAAGCGGAATTTTCTATAGTGTCGGTGGTAACAACCTCAAGATCAGATACTATATATCCCGGAACATAGGCTCTCGGGTCATCAGGGTTATACCGTGTTTTCATAAAATCGATATCCTCGTTGCTGATACCAAGGCTTGCAAGCGTATCATAATCTCGCATGGTAAGGGCGTTATAATAATTTTTTATTGCAATTTCCGGCGGATACAAATCATGAAAAGCGTATTCAAAATAGTAGAATTGCCCATCATTATACGCCCCGCTAGAATCGTCAAAGTCTGCAATAGGATAATCTGCTAAGAAATCAAAGGTTGCCTCGTTAATAGCCTCAAGTTCTTCTATATAAACATCGTTCATATTCTCGATAATATGAGCCTTGCTTTCGCCGAAGCTTTCCATAAGTTGCTGTGCTTCTTCATAGGTATACTCTGCACCCTCATAGGTTGCCGAGCCCTCTACATCTATTTCAATAATTTCCTCTGGGCTGAAATAGTATTCATCGCTAAGCCCATAATAATATATTGTACCATTACCAAACTGATATAAATCCTCGTGGGCTATATAGGTTTTATCTTCCGATACAATATATTTAATACCGTAGTTCATTGATACCGGCATCGTCAGGTATGATACCGGCAAGCTACCGAGAAAATGAATACCGGCATCCGGCAAAATGGTGTATACCTTTACTATGTTTGGATTTTCAAGTAACCCTACCTTGACTGTGTCACCATAGATAGCATATTGCGTGTTATCCCAATCCTGCTCACCGAATGCAATCAAAACAAGCTCTAAAACGCCGTTGTTATCAAGATCAACCAGATTGGCGTAGCAAAAGCCACTCGCATCAAGCATACTATCCTCCGGAGTAGTGGGATAGGTGTAGTCGAGTGTCATTCCGGTTATCCGATAGTCTGTAGCGCTTAGATTCTCTATGTTATAATCGAGAGTATATGCCTTGATAAGTGCAGAATATGGGCTATAATCTATGTCAAGCTGGTTTGGATTTTCGTTTTCAGTAAAATTGACCTCTAAGAAGCTGTATGTTTCCTCGTTTCGTGCCTTTAGCTGTGCAAGCTCCTCCTCGGTAAGCCAGCTTATCGGGTGTAAAACAGCCTCACCATACAGCTCATCTAATCGGTTGTTAAACAGCTCGGTGTCGTCAAAAACATCGCCATTTATAGCGTGCTCAGGGCTACCACTATCATAATCATAACTACTTTCGATAAGTGCAACCTGCTCAAGCGAGGTGGCATTTTGCAGTTCATAATATTTCACCTCCTCGCTTTCACTGCGAAAACTTTCCAGTAGATAGGTAAGTGAATCATCAAACGAATATTCTACACCGAACCTTACGCCACCGTTTCCGTGAGAGCTAAGTTCAAAATTGTCTATCAAAACAGCAGTATTTTCTGCGGATAGTGTATATACACTAACAAGACTTAGTAGCTCCCAGTCCTCCCCGTAGTACAAATCCAATGCAGCTTCGCCGCTGTTTATCGAGTTGTATTCATCCTTTACAGCAATGGTTATCAGCTCCAGCACGCCGTTTTGGTCTAGATCTATAAGGTGTGCATAACACAAACCGGCGGAGTTATAATATATATCCTCAGCAACAGTTTTTTCGGTAATATGGCCGCCGTATTCCCGCAAGGTTTCCTCTAACAGGCGAGTGTACCCGCTATAATCCACCTCTACATCTGTAGCCGCACCGTTTTCCGACGATCGATTACCGGAAACAGAGCTAATCACATCCTGAAAATGCCCCTCAAGCGAGCCCGAACAGCCTACAAACGACAGAAAGAGGGCGGCGGCTAAAAAAAGAACAAGTTTATTTTTCATACAAAAATTCCTCTCTTAAGTTATTCCATCCTTGCCATATAAAATCTTTCGATAGATTAATTGTATCATACAAAACGTCATAAAACATCGTGTATTTTCGCTTATTTATAATTTTATATCTTTAACCTTATGTTAGGATACTCTCTTGATATCATAAAGGCTATTGTCTGTTTATTAATTCAGGTTTGCTCACCCTGCGTAAACTAAACAATAGCTTGGGTAAATTTGACATGTAACTACAGGTATGTTATTATTACAACAATATTTTACTAGGTAATTGAATGAACTTTAACTCCTACGAATTTTTAATCTTTTTCCCAATAGTCACACTTGTTTATTTTTTGCTTCCAAAAAAAATAAAATGGGTATGGCTTTTAATTTCTAGCTATTATTTTTATATGTGCTGGAATCCTTTATATGCACTATTGATGCTGTTTTCTACAGTAGTTACATATTTAAGTGGGCTGCTAATCTCAACATTTAAAAGGGCATCCACAAAAAAAATAATGGTGTTTGTTGCTTTCTTTCTTAACCTATTTATACTGTTTTTCTATAAATATTTTGATTTTGCGATAGATAATCTAAACCAAATATTAACTGCTTTTAGTTTCGAGCTTATAGTTCCAACCTTTGATGTTCTCCTGCCGGTGGGTATTTCCTTTTACACATTTCAAGCGCTAAGCTATACGGTGGATGTATATCGAAATAAAGTTGAAGTAGAACGCAACCCTTTTAGGTATGCTCTTTTTGTTTCCTTTTTTCCACAGCTCGTGGCTGGGCCTATCGAGCGTTCAAAGAATTTGCTAAATCAACTTAATGTTCCGCACAGCTTTAGTTATGAGCGTGTAAAAAACGGTTTGTTATTAATGTTATTCGGACTTTTTCAAAAGATGGTTGTTGCAGATAGGGTTGCAATATTTGTTAATGCTGCTTTTAACGATTACCCTAGTAAAGATGGGGAGTTGCTTTTAGTTGCCTCTATTCTTTTTGCTGTCCAAATTTATTGTGACTTTGCAGGATATTCAGATATTGCGAGGGGCGCTGCAAGAGTATTGGGAATTGAACTTATGAAAAACTTTAATAATCCATACAGCGCGATATCTGTTAAGGATTTTTGGAGTAGATGGCACATATCTCTCAGTAGCTGGTTTAGAGATTATCTATATATACCGCTTGGCGGAAATCGTTGTTCACCAATAAGGAAATACTTTAATGTTATGGTAGTGTTTTTGCTAAGTGGCCTTTGGCACGGTGCAAGCTGGGGATTTGTTTTTTGGGGAATATTACATGGGTTTTATCAGATTGTTGGAGAAACGACACAGACTCTAAGGGAAAAGCTAGCTATTAGAATGGGAGTAAAAACGTCTTCATTTTCACATAAATTAATGAAACGAATCTTTGTGTTTATATTGGTAGATATTGCATGGATATTTTTTCGAGCACAAAGCTTTGCGGGAGGAACCCAAGTAATAAAGACCATTGTTAATGATTTAAACCTATCGGCATTTTTTCACGGAACTATATATGAGCTTGGTATCACACAGACCGATTTAACTATAATGATGGTATGTGTAGTTGCGTTTATTTTACTTGATAATCTACGCTCGCGTATAAATATATTAGAATTCTTAAAACAACAACAACTGTGGTTTAGGTGGAGCTGCTACCTTACGATGATACTAATAATTGTTTTTCTCGGTGTGTATGGTACTGGTTATTCTGGAGCTCAGTTTATCTATTTTCAGTTTTAATGGAGGCATAATGAAGGCAGTTAAGGTTGTTGTTTTTTCAATTATAATGTTTGCATTAATCTATCCAACGTTAATAAGCAAGGAGTTTCTTGATGTTAGGGGTGTAGTGTGGATACAATCGGTTTTTAAAAACTCGATGTACGGGCCATTATACAGTGACAATGGAACATACTATAAATACCTTTCATCGATAGAAAATGCGCCAGATATTATGGCGCTTGGCACATCAAGGGTGCTACAAATTAAGGAGCAGTTTTTTACCGATCCTGATAGTTTTTACAATGCCGGATATGCAGTGGAAAATATTGATGAATTTTCGAATTTTATAATCAATTTAGAGAATCTGGTACCCGAAACACTAATAATCTCACTTGATCAGAATTTCTTTAATGAGGGATGGAATACGAGCACAGAGGAGAGTTTTTTTGAATATGAAGAGATTAACTCAAAACCTATAGATTTTAAACATACCTTAACTAACGTTTCCTCTAGCCTACTTGCAGGGAAATACAACTACTCAGATTTTCTTGCATCACCATTAGATATTGGAATAAATGCACAGATAAACAATCATGGATTTCTAAACGATGGCTCCTATCATTATGGTCATGTATATAACGATGGATACTCCGATTACGAAAGAGTTGAAAATGCGCTGATAAATATATCCAATTCCGAGTTGAGATTTCAACACGGAGAATTTCCAAACAAGAATAGTTTTGAGATGATAGATAATTTTTTGTCGCTCTGCGAAGAAAAGGGGGTAAGCGTGGTAGCTTATCTCCCGCCGTTCCCACCGAGTGTTAACGAAAAAATGGCTGAGGGAGGGTATCAATATCTAGATACTGTTCCAGATGAGCTAAAGAAAATCTTTGATGCCTATAGTTTCGAATTTTACGACTACACCGATGTTACAAATCTTGGCTGTGATGACAGCTATTTTATCGACGGGCTTCACGCAGGTGCGGTTGTTCATGTAAGAATGCAGATAGATATGATAGAAAAGGGGTCTATTTTATCCCGCTACAGCGATATATCACTGCTAACCCATCTTGATAACAATAAAACAAGTAACTTAGATTTAGGGATATAATTATAATTTTTAGTGAAAAAACAACAACCCGACAGTCCAAACCGCACAAAGGAAAAAGAGAGTGAACACAGGAAAAGCGGTGCGTTTACAAACCGC
>CAYJOX010000035.1:0-11111 GCA_964371915.1 uncultured Oscillospiraceae bacterium | reverse complement strand
AAGCGCAACATTTGTAGATTATTGTAATATCTTTTATACGATGGTTAAGGAGGATAAGATACCCGATAATCTGATTATTGTACTTGACCCATGGATTTTCTATGAGGGTAAGGATTATACCGACCATCGCTCCGATATGGAGCTTTATCAGGAGTATCTATCGATTGCACTCGGGGAGGAAAGTAGCTATATCCCGCCGGATAATACCGAAAACTACCAAGCCCTATACTCCCCAAGCTATTTTCAAGGTGCCCTAAGATATTACCTAAAGGATAGAGAATTAGAGGAGCAACCCTCTCTTATAACGGGAGATTTATCACATTTTTCTACCGAGGTAAAAAAATATGACGGTACTATTGTATACGGAGAGTGGTATCGAAACCGTACTCAGGATGAGATAGATTTTGATGCCCTTGCCCTTGCTAACCTTGAGTCCTCCAGCGTTCATGCTTTTCCCTCCATGCATGAGAGCGCTATTGCAAACTTCGAGGCTTTTATTGATTATATACTTACTACCGATACAAACCTAATATTTATGATGACCCCATATCACCCTACCGTCTATATAATAGAGGAAGAAAACATCGAAGATCGCCCCGGAATGTTTGAAGTAGAGGATTATATCAACGAGCTTGGTGAAGAATATGGTATACCGGTAGTCGGGTCGTACGACCCTGAAAAGGTAGGTTGTGTACATGCCGATTTTTATGATCATATCCATGTAAGGGCAGAGGGTATAGCTAAGTTTATAGATCCGTTGTTAGAAGAATTAGTGTGAGATAATGAAAAAAGTGATGTTTAAATATCTTAGGAAATACCGCAAACAGCTGCTTTTGCTGTTTGATGTGTTTGCTGCCGCCTTTTCCTATCTCTCTACCTGGGCGCTTATTGCCGACCCTACAGCAATTCTTTCCTATGTAAGCCTTTTAATGTCCAGCTGTTTTTTCTTTGTAAGCTGCTATGCCATAATCTACTTTTTTATGGGAATGTATGATAGCCTCTGGCGGTATGCCGAGATTGTGGAGTTTTTTAGGTGCTGCCTTGCCTCTGCTGTGTCGGTTATAATATTTATCTTTATGACACTGCTTATGTACGAAGAGCGCCGTATCCCGATATCTGTCTATCTAACATCTGCCATACTTGCCTCCGCCCTAACCTTATTTGCGCGACTTACCTACCGTATGTACCGTAACACCAAGATTAAAAGGCAGGCAAACAATGTGCTTCGGCGTGTTTTGTTAATAGGTACAGGTGATGTTGCCTCATCTATTATTCATGAGCTTAACAAAAACCCCGGTAAAGATATGAATATTATCTGTGCTGTGGACGATAATCCGGCACGTAAAGGCCGCTCTATAATGGGTGTTGAAATATTAGGGACCACAAAGGATATTCCGGAGCTTGTAGAGCGCTGTGAAATAGAGACTATTCTTTTTGCCCTACCACATATATCGGAGGAACGCAAGCGTAGCATACTTTCAATCTGCACCAAGACAAACTGTAACCTTCGTACGGTGCCGGATATAAGTAGAATGATTTTAGATGATGAGCACACGATTATTTCGCGCATACGAGAGGTTAAGGTTGAGGATCTTCTTGGGCGTGAGGAGGTGGAGCTACTAACCGATAATGAGCTAATTCGTGATAGGGTAGTAATGGTTACTGGCGGTGGCGGAACAATAGGCAGTGAGCTATGCCGCCAGATAGCATCCTGCTCACCATCGTTGCTTGTTATTGTGGATATCTACGAGAATAATGCCTACTCTATAGAGCAGGAGCTAATAAGAAGATATGCGGAAGAACTAAACCTGCAAACTCAGATAGCCTCGGTAAGAGACTATGACAAGATAGACTCATTGTTTGAGCGTTTCAAGCCCTCTATTGTTTTCCATGCGGCAGCACATAAACATGTTCCACTTATGGAAACAGCACCGGAGGAGGCGATAAAGAATAATGTTGCAGGCACCTTTAACGTTGCAAAGGCGGCAGATGCACATGGAACCAGCAGGTTTGTTCTTATATCAAGTGATAAGGCGGTAAACCCAACAAATGTTATGGGCGCCAGTAAAAGAATGTGCGAGATGATAGTACAATACTTCTCCACTAAAAGTAAAACTAAGTATGTTGCAGTTAGGTTTGGAAATGTACTCGGCTCTAACGGCTCGGTACTACCGTTATTTAAGGATCAGATAGCGGCCGGAGGCCCTGTTACCGTTACAACTCCTGACATTGTTCGTTATTTTATGACGATTCCTGAGGCGGTAAGGCTAGTACTAATAGCCTCTACAATGGGGGATGGTGGAGAGATATTTGTTCTCGATATGGGCAAGCCGGTAAGGATACTTGATCTTGCCGAAAACCTGATAAAGCTTGCCGGTTTTATTCCCTATAGGGATATACAGATTTCGTTTACTGGGCTTAGACCTGGTGAAAAGCTTTACGAGGAACTGTTGCAGGATGAGGAAGGTGTACGCAAAACGATTAATAAAAAGATATTTATCGGAACTCCTATTAATATTAATGAAGCCTCCTTTCTTTCGGGCCTTGAAAAACTTAAGGTGCTTGCCTGTGCACATAAGCGCAACGAGATGATACAGCTACTTTGTGAGATGGTGCCGACCTATAACCCGGACTCCCATTTTATCATGGAGGATTTACAGGGGTGATATACAAAAAATATCTAAAACGTCTGTTTGATGTAACAACCTGTTTTATGGCTGTAGTCATATTGTTGCCTATCTTTGCAATAATTGCAGTTGCAATAAAGCTTAACTCTAAGGGGCCGGTGCTGTTTTTTCAAAAAAGGGTAGGGAAGAACAAACAGCATTTTAATATAGCAAAGTTTCGCACCATGTATAGCGATACCCCAAAAGATGTACCCACCCATCTTTTGCAAAATCCACAAAGCATGATAACATCTATAGGGAAAATTTTGCGTAAGACCAGCCTTGATGAACTTCCTCAGCTGTTTAATATCATCCGCGGGGATATGTCTGTGGTAGGGCCACGTCCGGCATTATATAACCAATACGACCTAATAGAGGAACGTGATAAATATAATGTGAACGAGCTTATTCCGGGGCTTACCGGATGGGCACAGGTTAATGGTAGGGACGAACTGCCGATACCTGTTAAGGCAGAGCTTGATGGCCAATATGCAAGGAAGGTTACCTTTGTAATGGATATAAAGATAATACTAAAAACTGTATTAAATGTCTTCACCGCACACGGAATAAGTGAGGGTGCCTCCAATGGCGGATAAACCGATAAGATCAATGCAGCTGTTCTATCTTGGTTTATTTGCAGGGTTAATACCGATAGTAAATATTTTAACAATCCTCATACTAGATTTGACCGATTCACCACCGGTTACCCAACTATCCCAGCATAGCACAATATTTGTTATATTTGTTACAGTCTGCCTACTACCGGCAATCTGGGAGGAGCTGTTATTTAGGGGGATAATACAAACGTTGCTGTTAAGGTTTGGTGCTATTGTTGCTATAACCTTAACATCAGGATTGTTTACAGCACTACATTTCGGCAACCCACATTCATTGCCAGCAGTTTTCATACTATCAATTGCTCTTTCGGTTGCAATGTTCTTGTTTAACAACATCTTTTATGTTATGTTGCTTCATTTTATTAACAACTCGTTCGGATATATTATATTTCTGCTTAATCGATATATTGATTCCGAAACTGCATACCTAGCTACACTTTTACTTTATGCAATATTTATATTAAGTTCGGTAGTTATTTTATCATTTGGGAGGCATAGATGTCCGGCCGAGATACTAGATTTATGGAAAAGGCACTCAAGCAGGCTACAAAAGCAGCAAAACAAAAAGAGGTTCCGGTAGGGGCAGTAGTAGTAGCAGACGGAAAGGTTATCGCTAAGGGTTACAATAGGCGAGAGGGTAGGAACAGTGCTACGGCACATGCCGAGATTTTAGCTATAGAAAAGGCCTGTAAAAAGCTTGGTAGTTGGCGGCTTGCAGAGTGTGAGCTTTATGTAACATTGGAACCCTGCCCGATGTGCTACGGGGCAATAGTAAACTCCCGAATAAAAAGGTTAGTCTTTGGAGCATATGATCATAAGGCGGGCGTGTGCGGGTCACTCTGCGACCTTACCGATATAGCATTTAACCACCGGCCGGAGATATCGGGCGGCGTTATGGAAAAAGAGTGCGCAGAAATTCTCAGCCTTTTTTTTAAAAAGCTTAGAGCGAAGAGGAAAAAACATGCAGAAAAACCTAATAGTATTGGGGGGTAGTGCCGGAATAGGGGAGGCCTGTGTTCTATACTTCTTGGATAGGGGGTGGAATGTATGTTTCTCCTACAACACAAACTACGCAGCGGCAAAAAAGATTTGTGAGAGATATGAAAATGCTGTTACTATGAGGGTGGATTGTACCGAAAGCAAATCGGTAAACGAGCTTGTTAAGCTGTGTATAGAGCACTTTGGAACAATTGATTCTGCAATATCATCTGCCGGAATATCGATATGGAACCAGATACAGGATATTACCGATGATGAGCTTAAACATATTTTTGATGTTAACTTTTTTGGCACTTTCTACCTTTTTAGGGAGGTTTCGAGGCAGCTAATAAAACAAAAAAGCGGAAGCCTCATAGCAATTTCCTCGGTGTTTGCAGATCAGGGTGGTAGCTGTGAGAGCCACTACTCTGCCACCAAGGCTGCCGTTAACGGCCTTGTTACCTCTCTTTCAGGCGAGTTGGTAGGTTCTAATATTACCGTTAACGCAATAGCTCCCGGAATAGTAGATACCGCGATGAATGATCGACATGATAACGATGCGCTTAAAGCACTTACACCTCTGAATAGGCTTTGTAGTCCGCAAGAGATCGCAGCAACAGCATATTTTTTATCCGGTGAAGGTGCAAGATATATAACAGGTCAGGTTATCCGGCAGGATGGCGCAGTTAGATTTTAGAAGGGGACAGGCAGATGTTGACTGAACTATTATTTGCAATTAATCCGCTAAACTGGGATGCCAGTGCAATAGGGGCTGGGCTTCAGCCAATGTTGCTACTAATGTTTTTTTTAGTGTTTGCAGTACTGTTAATTGATATTGCGAATTTCAACAAAAATATTATCACACCCAATCATGGCGCTGCCGTGATAATTGCACTTTTTTTAGCTATTCGCTACATAGGTGTCGGAATAATGGCCTTAGTTATTCCATTAATATATCTTATCTTTATAGCGGTAAGGGAGCGGGCACATTTCGCCGAGAAACAAATGTATACATTATCGGAAAAACCCTCAAGGCGGCCAAGAAACGCTAGCAAATCTGATGGTACACCGGTTGTAGTAACGGTAGTTAAAATATTTTTTAAGGCGTGTTGGTTCATTCTTTCTATACTGCCGTTTTACTATATGCTACAGGCTCTGGAACAGTTTGAAACTCCACCAAACATGATAATTAGCTATATCGGTATAGCCATAATGTTATTTGCGGTTGTATCTCTGGCGAGATGTATATCAGATTACTCTATGCAAAATAAAAATGATGAGGAAGAAAAAAAGAAAAAAGGATATATAACAACCGGAAAGTTTAAAGCCACACAAAGTCCGGTACAATTCTACGAAATGTTATTCTTTTTTGGTGCACTAATTACCGGCGCAATGTTCTATTTTGGTGTTGTGCAGTGGTTTATGGTATTGTTAAGCTACCTTGTTACAAGAAAGATAATGCTAATAAAAGCGGCCCAACTGGAACAGTTTCGTAAAACTATGCTTGATAATGATACCGACTATAAGAAATATGCAATAAGAACATCCATCTTTAACCCAATATTTCCTAAGTTTACATTATTAAAGCCACAAAAAGAGATTAAGGCTAATAAAGCAGCGAGTGAACAATCAAGCACACCTACACAGACGGAAGAAAATCCGGATGGAAAAAAGAAACGGCCCAAAAAGGAACGCCCCAAAAAAGAGCGTCCCAAGAAGGAAAAAAAGGACAAGGCTGATAAAGAATAATGCTGATAATCATTTTTTACATGATTAAAGCTAATATTTAATAGTTTTGCTTGAATTTACATTTTAACTATGTTATAATGACATCTGTATAAAATCAGAATAATGGAGAAAGTAATGGAAATACTTAAGCATCAAAAAAACGAGAACTCAACATATGAAATTAGTGGCAAGATAAGCGCTGAGGATTTTAACAAGGCGATAGCCGATGTTTTTAAAAAGAACTCAAAGCAGTTTAATGTGCCCGGGTTCAGAAAAGGAAAGGCTCCAAAGCACCTTATTGAAAAACTCTATGGTAAGGATGTCTTTTATAGTGATGCCCTAAATAATATCTTCCCAGAACATTATGAGGCAGCTGTAGATGAGCTCAAGATAAGCCCGGTAGATCGCCCTACTGTAGATATAGAGAGTGTTGATGATAAAGATGGCGTTGTTATCTCTGTAAAGGTAATTATTAAGCCTGAGATTACAATAGGAAAATATAAAGGATTATCTGCAGAAAAAGCTGACAATACTGTTACCGACAAGGAGATAGACGATCATATTGACGAGCTAAGAAATCGCAATGCTCGTATTATTACCCGTGAGGGCAAGGCAGAAGACGGAGATACGACAATAATAGACTTTGAAGGCTTTGTTGACGATGTAGCATTTGCGGGAGGAAAGGGCGATAACTTTACCCTTGTGCTTGGTAGTGGCCAGTTCATACCTGGCTTTGAGGAGCAGATTGTAGGCCATGTTGCCGGGGATGAATTTGATGTAAATGTGTCCTTCCCAGAGCAATATCACTCTGAGGAGCTTGCCGGAAAGGCCTCTGTGTTTAAGGTTAAGCTAAACGAGGTTAAATGCAACGAGCTACCGGATGTAGACGATGAGTTTGCAAAGGATGTATCGGAGTACGAGACCCTTGCCGAGCTACGTGATAGCATTAAGGCTGAGATAGGGGAGCGCAAGGAGCGTGAGGCCGAGACAGCTTTCGAGGATTCACTGGTAGAGCAGGTTATAGGCACAATCGAGGGTGATATTCCATCTGTAATGTTCGAAAACCGCATTAACGACCTTGTGTATGACTTTGAGCGTAGGCTACAGAGCCAAGGCCTAAACCTTGAAACCTACATGAAATATCTAGGCCAGGATACCGATGGTTTCCGTAAAGGTTTTGAGGAAGAAGCTACCCGCCAGGTAAAGACACGCCTTGCACTTGAAAAGATAGTAGAGCTTGAGGCAGTAGAGGCATCGGATGATGATCTTCAAAAGGAGATTGAGCGTATTGCCGAGGCATACAAGATGGAAGCCGATAAGGTACGCGAGATAATACCGGTAGACGATGTTAAAAAAGATTTAGCACTAAACAAAGCTCTTGACCTTGTTAAAGAATCGGCAAAGGTTACCGCTAAAAAGGCGAAGAAACCTGCCGCTAAGAAAAAAACAGCTAAAAAAGAGGAAAGTGATGAGTAATTTAGTCCCAATGGTTGTGGAGCAAACAAGCCGTGGCGAGCGTAGTTATGATATTTTTTCACGCCTTTTAAACGACAGGATAATAATGTTGTCGGATCAGGTGAACGATGTTACCGCAAGCTTAATAGTTGCACAGCTTTTATATCTTGAGGGGCAAGATCCGGAGAAGGATATAAGCTTTTATATCAACAGCCCGGGTGGGTCGGTTTCGGCCGGCTTCGCAATCTATGATACTATGAAATATATCAAATGCGATGTATCTACTATCTGTATCGGTATGGCCGCATCTATGGGAGCATTTTTACTCTCGGCCGGTACAAAAGGAAAAAGGCTTGCATTACCACATAGTGAGATCATGATACACCAACCACTTGGTGGTTATCAGGGTCAGGTAAGTGATATAAGAATTCATTCCGAGCGCATGTTAAGATCTAAGGATACCCTAAATAGGCTTCTGGCCGATATGACCGGTAAACCAATCGAGATTGTCGAGAAGGATACCGATAGGGACAACTTCATGACAGCAGAGGAAGCAATGGCATACGGTATTGTGGATAGGGTAATTGCAAAACGTTAAATTATCTATATTATCTACAAAATACAGTAATATCATTCGGGTTTATTGAAACTACAATAAACCCGAATGTGGTGTATTATCCGCAGGAGAAATAATAATGGCTACTCATAGCAATGAGAGAAAAATAAGAAAATTTGAATCGTTAAAAATATATACACCAAAGGAGATTAAGGCTCATCTGGATGAGTATGTAATTGGTCAGGATGATGCAAAAATTGCACTCTCGGTGGCGGTATATAACCACTATAAACGTATGTTTTCCGGAACGCTAGGTGATACCGAGCTACAGAAAAGCAATGTGCTTTTAATCGGGCCATCCGGTGTAGGTAAAACCATGCTAGCCTCAACCCTTGCCAAAAAACTCGGTGTTCCGTTTGCATTAACCGATGCTACAACGCTTACAGAGGCGGGATATGTAGGTGAGGATGTTGAAAATATCCTTCTTAAACTAATTCAAAATGCCGATTATGATATAGAAAAGGCCGAATATGGAATTATCTATATCGACGAAATTGATAAAATTACACGAAAAAGCGAGAACCCGTCTATTACACGAGACGTAGGCGGTGAAGGGGTACAACAGGCACTGCTTAAAATTATTGAGGGGACTATTGCAAATGTTCCTCCACAGGGCGGTAGAAAGCACCCTCAGCAAGAGTTTATACAGATAAACACAAAAAACATTTTATTTATCTGTGGCGGAGCCTTTGATGGACTTGAGAAGATAATTGCAAAAAGAACAGATAGCTACACATTGGGATTTGGTAGCAACCTTCAAACCAAGGAAGAAAAAGAGGGGATAGGTGCCCTAAAAAAGATAGAGTCACATGATGTAATTAAATATGGGTTAATTCCGGAGCTAGTAGGCAGATTGCCGATAATATCGGTATTATCTGAGCTTAATGAGGAGGCTCTTGCAAGAATTCTAAAAGAGCCTAAAAACGCACTTATAAAACAGTATCGTTTAATGTTCGGAATAGACAGTGTTCAGTTTGATGTTACAGATTCGGCACTAATAGCAATTGCCAAAAAAGCGTTAAAGATGAAGAATGGGGCTAGAAGCCTGCGTTCGGTTATGGAAAATCTTCTGCTTAAGACAATGTTTGAGGTTCCGAGTGAGACGGATATAACAGCGGTGCTAATTGATGATGCATCTATCGAAACAGGCATTCCGATAATGAAACATAATCTGCATGCGAACAATATAAGAATACAGCAGCAGAATGAACTTAATGAAAAAAAATCAGAACCGGAACAGAAGGTAGGATAATATTTTAAATAACTGATGTGTAGTTTGAAATTACATATCAGTTATTGTTTTATAAAAAGGAACGGATGTAATTTCGCTAAATAAAAATTTAGCGAAATTGAGGGGACTCAATCTCGCTAAATTTTCAATAGCACTATTTTAATGTGCTATTGAATTATAGGACTCAATCTCGCTAAATTTTCGATAGCACTATTTTGCTATGTACTATAAAAGCACCAATTTCATGGTGCCTTTTATAGTATTACATTTTATTGTGCTTTTTTCGGTGCTGTTAACCATTAAATGTTAAATCAATATCCCCGGTTGTTATATCAATGCCAATATGTTTTTCACCACCTCCTAATATTAAACTACTGCCAAGCCTTTGGTTATTAACAATCATATCGCCATACTCCTGAAAAGCTTCAATACTAAAATCGTCCTCGGCCATTGGGGTTGATATTGCTATGTCGCAATAGTCACCTTCAACAACTATGCTACTATCAACTACAATATCATCTAATAATATATCGCCTGAACTATGCTTAATATCTATATCGGATACTGCTAAGCTTGAAGCATTAAAATCGCCATAGTCCTTTATAACATCTAGTCTGTCTACATCTACATCGGATAAGGTTGTTTCGGAGCTTGATGCCTCTATGGTAATAATCTCGGCCTCTAACTCAGACAGCTCTATATCCCCATAAGCACTAAGTATATAAAGCTCTGAGACAGTTTGATTGCTAATCTCTAGATCACCGGTTTGGCAGTAAACCTGTATATCATCTATATTTATTTCTTGTGGAACCTCTATTATTATCGAGTTATCGTTATTGTCTATATCGTAATTAATTAGGCTTGCAAAGTCTACCGACATAAAGGCAAAGTTTCCACTATCAATGTAATCACTGACCGGATTTAGCACCTTTAAGGTTCCATCTGCTATAGCTACATCGGTACTAAACTTATCGTACCTAACCGAAAACTCTTCGCCGGTGCGTATCGAAATACTATTAATGTAATCAACATCTACAACAATTTTGTTAACATCGCTCGGTACGGTATCGGTCACAATTTCAAAATTCTTAAACGGCCCGAACTCAAAGCCACTAGAAGTTAATCTTAAACTACTACTTCCACCCATAGTTAGGCCTACAATAAGTAATATAATTCCAATAACTATGGTTGCTATCGATATTAAGATATAATTCTTATGCTTTATCATTATTAAACCTCCTTATTGCAATCTTAGCCGCCAATGCCCGTATCCCTGCAAAACTTCTTTTTAATAAGAACAATGTTAGGTTTGCTAATAAGAAGCTTATAGATATTGTAATTAAAGATATACCAAGCATTATAAAACCAGTGCCTATACTATGCGCAAATGCTGCAGTTGTTACAACGCTTAAAAGTGTTGATACACCGACCGAAAAAAATCCAAGGGCTATAAATGCAACCGACATTTGTAAAAGTAATACCATTAATACCAGTAAAAATATCAACAAAACTAATACTATTGCCAGTGGTATTGTTATAGGCGAAGAAAGTATTGCAAATATAACAGTTGCAATCGAAATCTGCTTACCGCTGCCACTTGATTTTAGATTAGATCCAAACTCAATAATTAGCTTTGCCGCAATCTGCTTTGGGTGTGGTAGTTTTTCAATTGCCTTGACCTCGTTAGGCGATTCTTCAATATGCTCCTTATAAAATGTTAAAGCACTTTCACGTTCCTCCTGTGGTAATGCCTTTAATCTTTTATCAAGAATTCGCAAAAACTCTTTTTTATTCATCTGCCCCTCCCCTACTCATTATAC
>CAYJOX010000034.1:5003-11307 GCA_964371915.1 uncultured Oscillospiraceae bacterium | reverse complement strand
CCATGCACAGCGGCTTTGTGAGGAATGAGCAACTAGCCGCCACTGCTCTTTGCGAAGCCATTTGTTGAATGTCAAATTCGCCGCACATGTCACCAAATTTGACATTATAGGAGCATAGCAGGTTTTTGACACTCTGAGCCGGCGGAAATACCGCCGGCTTTCCAGATGGTAGTATAGCTTAATTTATTTGACACAGACGGTGTTGTTATAGTATAATTACAAAGTTATATAGCTTGAAAGGAATTAGATGAAAAGAGAAGATCTCAGAAATATTGCAATTATTGCCCATGTTGACCATGGCAAGACGACACTTGTAGATGGTATGCTACGCACCGCCGGAGTGTTTAGAGAAAACGAACAGGTAGCAGAGCGCGTTATGGATAGTGGCGATATCGAGCGGGAACGTGGCATTACCATTCTTGCCAAAAACGCCGGCGCGGAATACAAAGGTGTTAAGATTAACCTTATAGACACCCCCGGCCATGCCGATTTTGGCGGCGAGGTAGAGCGTGTTTTAAAGATGGTTAGCGGTGTTCTTTTACTTGTAGATGCCGCAGAGGGGCCGATGCCGCAGACAAGGTTTGTTCTGCAAAAGGCTCTTGCACAAAACCTATCGGTAATCATCGTGGTTAACAAGATAGACCGCCCCGATGCACGTATTAAAGAAGTTGTGGACGAGATACTACTACTACTTATGGACCTTGGTGCTACCGACCACCAGCTGGATAGCCCCACCGTATTTTGTAGCGGTAGGAACGGAACCGCAAGCTACTCCCCCGATGTAGAGGGCACCGATTTAATCCCACTTCTTGATACAATTTTAGAGTATACCGAGCCGCCAGAGGGTGATGCAGATGCTCCGTTCTCTATGATAGTATCCAGCATTGAGTACAACGAATATGTCGGAAGAATTGCTGTTGGAAAGATAGAAAATGGCAAGGTTAAGACGGGTGACAACATTCTGCTTTGTGACTATCATGACGAAACTTTACAGCAAAAGGGTAAGGTGAGCGCAATATTTAGTTATGAGGGCGTTGCAAAAGTTCAGCGTAGCGAGGCCTCTGCCGGTGATATCATTGCACTCTCCGGCCTAGAAAACGCCAATATAGGCAATACAATAACCGCCACCGATGGTGGAAAAGCGTTGCCGTTCCTAAAAATTAACGAGCCGACTGTCGAGATGACCTTTGCCGTTAACGACTCTCCCTTTGCGGGCAAGGAGGGTAAGTTTGTTACCTCCCGCCAGATCAGAGATAGGCTACACAAGGAGTTGCTACGTGATGTTGCCCTACGTGTATCGGACAGCGATCGTAGCGACAGCTTTCAGGTGATGGGGCGTGGCGAGATGCATCTTTCGATATTAATTGAGACGATGCGCCGTGAAGGCTTTGAGTTCTCGGTTTCACCTCCCCGTGTGCTTTACCAGGAGGAGGACGGCGTTCGCAAGGAGCCGTTCGAATATGTGGTTATAGATGTACCGCAGGAGAATGTAGGTAGTGTTATGGAAAAACTGCCGGCAAGAAAGGGTGATCTATTACAGATGATGCCTGTAGGTAGCCGGACACGCCTCGAGTTTAGAATACCTGCAAGAGGTCTTTTTGGCTACCGTAGTGAGTTTTTAACCGACACTAAGGGAGAAGGCATATTAAATACACTTTTCGATGGATATGATGATTATCGTGGAGAGATTTTCTCTAACAACAACGGTTCATTGATAGCCTTCGAAACCGGTGAGGCGGTGACCTATGGTCTTTACAATGCCGAGGAAAGGGGCTCGCTGTTTATATCCGCCGGTACGGCTGTCTATGCCGGAATGGTTGTAGGCGTAAATCCAAAATCGGAGGATATGGTTGTTAATGTATGTAAAAGAAAACAGATGACAAACATCCGTGCCTCCGGAAGTGACGATTCTATGAAGTTAACCCCACCTCGAAACATGAGCCTTGAGGACTGCCTTGAATTTTTAAAGAGCGATGAAATATTAGAGGTAACCCCTAAGAGCCTACGCATAAGAAAACAGCTGTTAGACCACAGCGCAAGGATGAGGGCAAGCAAAAACAAATAGAGATAAAAGGCCACATGAAAACAGTGGCCTTTTATTTTTGTTTTTGTTGAAAAAGCTTTAATTTAGGTTTATAATATATATAGGATAACAATAAGGAATAAAATTATGAATAAAAAACCTTACCTGAGAAAGACAAAGATCATCTGCACTCTCGGCCCTGCTACCGAAAGCGAGGAGATGATAAGAGAACTTATCCTAAACGGCATGGACGTTGCCAGAGTAAACATGTCACACGGCTCCCACGAGGAGCAACGCAGGCGTGCCGATATTGTTAAAAAGCTACGCCGAGAGCTTGGGCGGCCGGTAGCCCTGCTGCTAGATACTAAGGGGCCCGAAATAAGAACTAAAAAGTTTAAAGCAGGCAGTGTTATACTGGAAAAAGGCCAAGAATTTAGGCTTTATACCGATGAGCGAGAGGGGGACGAAACCGGCTGTGCAATAACCTTTGCATCCCTTGCAGACGATGTCGAAAAAGGGATGAGTATCCTGATAGACGATGGCCTGATTGCCATGACAGTAGAGGATATTACAGGCGAGTGTATCGTATGTAAGGTGCAAAACGGCGGCAAGGTTTCTAATAACAAAGGCATAAATGTGCCCGGGTGTGAGCTTTCTATGCCCTACCTAAGCACAAAGGATATAGATGATATTAAGTTTGCAATAGCAGAGGATTTTGATTTTATTGCCGCATCCTTCGTTCGCACTAAAGATGACGTAGCCCAGATTCGTAATCTTTTGGATGAAAACGATGGCGATGTATTAAAGATAGTTTCTAAGATAGAGAATGCACAGGGTGTAGATAATATAGACGAGATAATCCGTGCATCGGATGCAATAATGATTGCCAGGGGCGATATGGGGGTTGAAATTAGCTTAGAGGAGCTACCCAGAATACAAAAACAGATAATTAAGAAATCCTACACTGCCGGTAAACAGGTTGTTACCGCAACGCAGATGTTAGAATCTATGGTAAAAAATCCTCGCCCTACAAGAGCAGAAACAACAGATGTGGCTAACGCTATATATGATGGTACAAGCGCAATAATGTTAAGCGGCGAGACGGCCGCAGGCGATTATCCAATCGAAGCACTGAAAACGATGAACACCATAGCCTGTTCTACCGAAAAGGATATAAACTATGTATCAAGGTATAACTCTCGCAACTTTGATACCTGCGGCGATGTTACCTCCGCCATATCACACGCAACATGTACAACGGCGCACGATTTAGGTGCGGTTGCAATTCTTACCGCCTCAAAAACCGGTAGAACGGCAAGATTAATATCTAAATTCCGCCCTGCATGCCCCATTATCTGCGGTTGTATGGACGAAAAAACTATGTGCCAGATTAACCTTTCGTGGGGCATTACACCTATAATGACAAACGAGATGGTAAGCACCGATCAACTTTTTCAAAATGTTGTAGATGCCGCCGAAAGCGCGGGCTATGTTGCAACCGGCGATATTGCCGTTATTACCGCAGGAATACCGCTGGGGGTTTCCGGCACAACCAACATGCTAAAGGTTCATCTTGTAGGCAATATTTTGGTTGAGGGCGTGCCGATAGGCAGAGGAAGTATAGCAGGCAGGTTATGCGTTTGTAAATCAGAGGAGGATGCAAAGGCTAACTTTATCGATGGTGATATCCTAGTAATACCGAAAACCTCTAACTCCATAATGCCGATACTACGCAAGGCCTCCGGCATTATTACCGAGGCGCACGGCCTTACCTCCCATGCCGCCATCGCCGGATTAGCGCTTGAAATTCCGGTTATTATCAGTGCGGCAAACGCTACCGAAATACTCACAAGCGGAACTATTGTCCGTATAGAGGGTGATAAAGGCATTGTTTTAAGTGTATCAAGATAAAATAGACAATGTTTGATATGTAAAATTATCTAATGCTAACAAAAAAATTTGCTTGTATTGTCTATTAACTTCATCTGTGTTATAATTATGACAGCATTTTACGTATAATAGCACAATTTAGAAAGGATTATTATGTTTAAAAAAGGAATATTACTAATATCTATCTTTGCTATGGCAGTTACAATGGTTGCGTGTGGAGGCGATGAGCCGGCAGAGCCAACAATTCCACCCGTACAGGAAGCACCGGCAGATACAGCAGAGACTCCTACTGCACCGGTCGAGGAAGCACCGGCCGAGGAGGAGATATACAGCATTGATTTTACCCTTGTTAATAACAGCGGTGCGGATCTTGTAGACATACGAGTATCAGCCTCTACCGAATCTGATTTTGGAACCAACATTCTACCCGGTGGCGCAATCGTTCCGGATGGCAACAGCATAGAGCTTACATTTGATACCGGAGCACCTGCCGGCACTACATTCGATATGTTCACCGCCGATGATGATGGCGATGAGTACGAATATTATGGGCTAGAGCTTACCAAGATATCTATGGTTACCCTATACTGGGAGAAAGAGGCTGACGGTTCTTTCACCAATGTTTACACAGTAGAATAAGCTAACAGATTATATTAATGCCGGTATATCGATAGGGACGATATACCGGCATTAATAATTTGCTAATCTCTCTATAAAACCGATTGTGTTAGTTAGCTAGTTATTAACGGCCATTGCTGTATCAGCCTTTTGCTCGTTTAGTAGGATACTAATTATCACAAGTTCCCCGTCCCTTTCTACAACAGCCTCTACGGTTTGCCCTGCCTCTAATATCTCCATCTCGGCTAAAAGGTCATCATAGGTTTCTATCTCTGCACCGTTAAACTCTACAAACCTATCCCCAACCTGTAATCCGGCAAGATGTGCGTTCCCGCCCTGGTTTATCGATTGTATATAAAGGCCCGGTTTGTTTATTCCATACATCATGGCGGTTGCCTCATCCTGTATATCTATAAGCCCTACACCTAAGGTAAACCTACCCTGTACATAGCCCACATCTATTATATCCTCGATAACATCTGCCGCAATATCCATCGGTATGGCAAAACCTATACCCTCAATCTCCACACCGGCGGATTTTGCATTAACTATAGCTACCAGCTCACCCTCTTCGTTAAACAGGCCACCTCCGGAGTTGCCGGGGTTAATTGCCGCATTTGTTTGAAGTAGTGTCATCGTCTCCCCCTCGATAGTTATCTCTCGGGATAGTGCGCTAACAATACCATCCGATACCGTACCACCAAACTCGCCCAGCGGATTGCCTATTGCCATAACATAATCACCTACCGCAAGCTCTGAGGAGCTTCCTATTGTAGCCGCATAAAGCCCTGTTGCATCTACCTTTAGCACCGCAAGGTCGGTCTGTTCGTCTGTTCCTACAAGCTCCGCCTCATAGCTCTCACCGTTTATCGTCTTTACCGTTATCTTAGTTGCACCCTCTATAACATGGTGATTGGTTACTATATATCCATCCTCTCTTATTATTACACCGCTACCCGCACCACTTCCTACGATTTGTTGGCTAAAATAATTATCCGAGACTACCTCGGTGGTTATCTCCACAACAGAGGGCTGTGTAATCTGCGCAATCTGCGATACCGAAAGTAGTGAGGCAGTATCATCGCCTGTATCGGCATCTACAGGGTCGGCATAGCTTAATGTCGGCGCAGATGATGTTGGTGCTATTAGGTTGTTATAAAGTACACTTCCACCAAGCCCTCCGGCTGTGCCTACACAGGCAACCGCTAACAGTGCGCATGCTCCCTGCATTATCTTTTTACCTTTTTTCTTTTTAGGTGTAACGGCACGTTGCTGCCCAACATTTGCAACATAGATGTTGTCGTTTTCGTAATTATTGTAGCTCATATATCTACTCCTTCGTTAAAAAATTGGTGGTTTAATCTTTTGGATTGACTAAAGATTAAACCACCAACCTTAAACTAACTTAAAGTTTTAGAAATATTTTACTTTTTTTTAAAAAATTTTTTTGTAAGTAACCTTGGGATTTTTGATGCTTTATATATACTACTGCCTGTTATCTTTTCATACTCCATTTTATACTGTGTTAGGGGATGATGCCCCGCCTGTTGCTTGGTTCCGTAGCACTCCCTAAAATTATACGGTATATTGCTTAGAACCTTTATAAGCTTATCCTGCAGCGGTACACACTGTGCACCACGTAGTGCCTTTATCCAGAAATACGGGTTATCTCTGGCTATAGTTTCATCGCCTATCTTCTGCCTTAACGGCTCCGTTTTAAACATTACTGCCGGCAGGCAGATATTTGCAACGGCAAGGGTTGCCGGGGGAATT
>CAYJOX010000034.1:0-4993 GCA_964371915.1 uncultured Oscillospiraceae bacterium | reverse complement strand
TGCCCCACAAAAGCATACATCTGCGCCTGTCTCTCTCAATTTTGCAAGCTGTAGGTCTATACGTTCCTCGGCATTTAACTCCATTGTAGAGATAAAGATAACATATTCGCCTACCGCATCCTGCAACCCCTCGTTAAAGCCACAGCGTAGTAGCTGAACATTCGGCTGCTCGTTCTCGGCGTAGCAATCCGATACTATCGTAAGATCAATTCCCTTAAACACGCTAAAACCTCATTTTTTCTTGTAAATTAGTATATCATAATTAAATATATTGTCAATGCTTGACAAACCCTTTGTTTTCATGTTAAAATTATAGAACAACTAAATATTGTTTATCAAGAGTGGCAGAGGGACAGGCCCTGTGAAGCCCGACAACCTGCATTATGCAAGGTGTTAAATCCTGCGGTGTATGCCGAGAGATAATGTTTTATGCTGTTTCGGGATATACCGAACAGCATTTATTTTTATATTTAGAAAGGAAAAAGAATGAACAGAGATTTTTTTACATCGGAAAGTGTTACCGAAGGGCATCCCGACAAAATTTGTGACCAAATTTCCGATACCGTGTTAGATGCGATGTTAGCCGGTGACCCGAACAGCCGTGTTGCCTGTGAGTGCGCCGTTACTACCGGTATGGTGCTTGTAATGGGCGAAATATCGACAAACACATATGTAGATATACCAAAACTTGTACGTGATACGATAAAGGATATAGGTTACGACCGTTCGGAATATGGCTTTGATAGCAACACCTGTGCCGTTATAACCTCTATAGACGAACAATCCGGTGATATTGCTATGGGTGTTAATACCGGTGGTGCCGGTGATCAGGGTATTATGTTTGGCTATGCCTGTGACGAAACTCCGGAGCTAATGCCGCTACCTATCTCCCTTGCACATAAGCTGACAAAACAACTTTCTAAGGTACGCCGTGATGGGCTACTACCCTACCTTCGCCCCGATGGCAAAAGCCAGGTAACGGTAGAGTATGATGATGGCCGCCCCACAAGGGTAGAGGCGGTTGTTGTTTCCAGCCAGCATAGCGATGATATAGGCACCGAACAGCTACGCGCCGATATTAAGCAGTATGTAATAGATGCAATAATACCCGCAGAGCTTGTGGATGGCGATACCAAATTTTTTATTAACCCTACAGGCCGCTTTGTTGTAGGTGGCCCCCAGGGCGATAGCGGCCTTACCGGCAGAAAAATTATTGTAGATACCTACGGCGGTTATTCCCGCCACGGCGGTGGTGCATTCTCCGGAAAAGACCCCACAAAGGTCGATCGCAGTGCAAGCTATGCCGCACGCTATGTTGCAAAAAATATAGTTGCCGCAGGCCTTGCGAAGAAATGCGAAATTCAGCTTGCCTATGCTATAGGTGTGGTACAGCCGGTTTCTATACTGGTAGAGACCTTCGGCACCGAATCGGTTGAAAAAGCAAGGATAGAGAAGGCTGTTCGTGATGTTTTTGATCTATCACCGGATGGCATTATAAAAAGGTTAGACCTACGCAAGCCAATCTACCGCAATCTCGCAGCATTCGGCCATATGGGAAGAGAAGATCTAGGCGTTTCCTTTGAAAAGACCGACCGTGTAGAGGCACTTAAAAAGGCCGTTTTATAGCATTTTAGTTAGAGAGTATAATTGCCAATGAGATATGTCAGCGACAGTAGAAAAGGGAAAAAGGACAGGGACAAAAAGCCTACCGTGCCTATCACAAGGCCTGGCCGCGCAAAACATCCCGAGCCTTCTCCTAAAACCGAGGTTACCGAGCGTGACGGCGTTAGGGTGAGTATATCCTCTGCTGTCAAATCGACGCAGATGGACACAGCCACCCCAAAACCACCTAAAGAACCTCTTGACAACGAGGCACTAACCGCAATTGCTATAAAGGTTCTTATCGGTCTTGCTGTTGCTATCGGCATTGCCGGAGTGATGTTTTTGGTATACTTTTTTGCATCACGGAATACCGGTGCACAACAGTCTAGCGAAGCTTTTGAGGGATATCCGGCACTTGTGGGTGGAATAAATATCGATGAGCCTCCGCTCAGCGTAGCATCTCTCTCGCCAATGCTTACCGAACTAACTGCAACCCTACCGCTTACAAACCCACTAACATCGGTTAGTGAACACTGTGACAACCCGGATGAGCTGCCTACCATCGGCACGCCACTACTGCCCGATATAGATAAGATAATAGAGCTTGACCCGGAATATCTGATAACCCTTACCCCCCTTACCCTTAGGCAGAAGATTGAGCTAGAACAAACCGGAACAAAGGTAGTTGAGTTTGAGATGCCCACCACAGTATCCGGTTTTTCCGATCTTGCCTCAGAGCTTGCAACACTTTACCTTGGCAAGGATAAAGGTGCGGCGGTAGGTAGTGGAATATATGGCAGGTTTGCCGATTCGCTCGCTCTTTACAGTACTGCCGTAAACAAGGTAGCGGATGATAGGCCCAGATTTGCACTTATACTAGATATTAGTGGTTTTTCTGCCACGAGCGACACTATAGAGGCGCAGATATTCTCCTCTATCCTAGGGCAACCGTCGGTAACCGGTGAAGGGTATGCCACAACACTAGAGCAGGTTGCCGATTCAGACCCCGAGGTTTTAATACTACCGAACACAATTACAATGCAGGATATAGCGGGAACGGGGCTTGATACCGGTACGGCCGCACAAAATTCTAATATATATTTTATCGATATTAGTAACCTTGAAAAGTATAAGCCCGCCCTGCTATTTGACCTTGCAAGGATAGCAACCTCCGTCTATCCCGATCTTGAGCTTGAAGATTAGAAATGTAACAGCGCATCGGCAAACCTTTTAAAGGCTGTGTTAAACGTTATCTCGCTATAGCTCTGTGCCGCTACAATATCATATATACCAATCTCGCTCTCGCCGGAGTATAATGTTATACTGCCTACCGTATCGCCCTTGGCTATCGGTGCGGTTAAATTTTCAGGCAACGTTATAACCTCGGTTACATCGGGGCTTTGGTTTTTTTGTAGTAATAGTTTTTCAGGCATATCATAGCTTAGCTCCACCTCCTGCTCAAGCCCCTTGTTTAAAGGAATAGTTTCCTGAAAACCATCGCTTGATGGTATAGAGGCAAGCTGAAAGTTTGCAAAGCCGAAATCCATTAATGTTCTGGCGGCATCGAAACGATCATCACTGCTTGCCGCACCAAGTACAACCGCTATGATGGACATTCCATCCCTTGTTGCGGTAGTAGTTATACATATTCCGGCATCACCGGTGGTGCCGGTTTTTAGCCCTGTTATTCCGGAGTAGCTTCTTATAAGCTTGTTGGTATTTACCAACATTGTCTGCCCATCACGCAGTGAATCGGTCCACACTGTTGTGTACTTTACCAACTCATCATACTTCATTATCTCCCGTGACATAAGGGCAATGTCGTATGCACTGGAGTAGTGCCCCTCGGCATCAAGCCCACAGGCATTAACAAAGTTGGTGTTCTCCATTCCAAGCTCGGCGGCCCTACGGTTCATCATATCTACAAAGACGGTTTCACTGCCGGCCACATGCTCTGCCAGTGCAACCGCCGCATCGTTTGCGGAGGATACACATACCGCAAGAAGCATTTCGTCCACCGTAAAGCTTTCGGATGGGTCTAACCATATCTGGCTACCGCCCATATTTGCCGCATGCTGTGATACACTAACAAGGTCGGTAAGGGCGATTGTCCCCTTATGTATCTCATCAAAAACAAGGAGCATTGTCATTATTTTTGTTATCGATGCCATGGCCATCGGTGAATCCATATTCTGGTTGTATAAAACCTCTCCCGTATCGGCAGACATAAGCATGGCGGCCTTAACAGGTAGCTGTAGGTCAACCGTGGCATCAAGGGATACGGCGGCAGGTACTGTAATATCTGCCACCCTATCGGGGGATTCCATAAAGGCAAACGGATTTTGGTTGAATACTGCCGTATCCGGATTTTCGGCATAGGCCGATAGATCCTGTACAGGTTCGGCCGAAACCGGTAGACCTTGAGAATCTATCGAGGTAGCGATATCTGCCGCAGGCGCCATTACAGGGGATACCGGTGATGGTGCTGCTGCGCTTATTGGGAGTAACCCCAGTACAACGGTTAGTAGCAGTGCTACAGCCGCCTGCCTAATTTTTTTATATCCCATAACTCCTCCGCAGTAATTTATTTTGGTAATATTTATGAAAAAAAATCTTAAAATATACTTTATAACTTTAGGTTGCAAGGTAAACAGCAAGGAAAGTGACGGCCTGTGTACCCTGTTTTTAGATAGTGGCTATGCTGTTGCAGACGAACTTTCGCAGGCAGATGTAATATATGTAAACTCCTGTACCGTTACGGCCGACGGTGCGGCAAAAAGCCGTGCAGCCGTAAGAAGGGCAAGGCGAGGTGCACCCGATGCCGTAATAGTTATGGGGGGTTGCTTGCCGCAGACACAGCCGATGCAATACGATGCCGATATAGTTGTAGGCAATACCGATAGGGCGGCTGTAATAGGGTTGCTTAAGGATTATTTTAGTAATCCCACCGCCACCATTGCCGTTGCACCACACCATAGCGGCGAAAGATTTGAGCCATTGCCTGCGGAGGGTGATGGACATACAAGGGCATTTTTAAAGGTTCAGGACGGCTGCCCTCGAAGCTGTAGCTACTGCATTGTAAGCAGGGCAAGGGGCAATCCTCGCTCGGCCGATGAGGCAGAGCTTATTGTAGGAGCCACAAAGCTTGTACAGCAGGGGCACAGCGAGATAGTTTTGTGCGGCATCAACCTATCCTACTACGGATATGATACCGATACAGACCTTGCAAAGCTTTGCTTAAGGCTTGAAAAGATAGAGGGCCTTGCCAGAATAAGGCTCGGCTCGCTTGAGCCGGATATGCTAACCGAGGAGCTATGTGGGTGTTTGGCAGAGTGTAAAAAGCTTGCTCCTCACTTTCATCTATCGTTACAGAGTGGCAGTAACAATATTT
>CAYJOX010000033.1:0-11313 GCA_964371915.1 uncultured Oscillospiraceae bacterium | reverse complement strand
TATTCCGATTACAAGGCATAGAAAAAATGCCGTAGCAAAGCCAGCGGCAAAGGTCATAATACTATCGGGATCCATTCGGCTCTCCTATATGTTTAAACTGATAAAAGCTAATTTGCAAAAACAAAAGCTTTACTGTATATTAACAGTTATCGGGTGATATGTAAAGTTTATAGAAGAATTTCTGCATGTTGCACAAAAAATTAATTTATAGAACGGTTGTTTGATGTTAGTTTTTGCCATTTGGAAAGGGCGTCAATCATATATTGTGATACATCCATTCGGTAGGTTTTCTTTAGATCATCGGACGTTAGAACATCTTCCGGCACACTATCTGCAACAATCCTACCCTCGTTTAACAGAATCATTCTATCACAAAAATTCATAGCAAGGTTAATGTCGTGCAGAACACCTACCACACAGTGGCCTTTCTCACTGCTCCACTCCTTTAAAAATTCTATTAGGTTAATCTGGTGGCGAAGATCAAGGTGGTTAGTGGGCTCATCAAGTAGTATAATTTGTGGGTCCTGTGCGAGTGTCTTTGCAAGAAATACCCTTTGTAGCTGGCCTCCGGAAAGGGTATCAATCTCTCTATCTCGCAGTTCGGTTAGCCCGGTTCTTTCTATTGCCCTTTCTACCACCTCTTTATCGGTGTTGTTTGTTACCGAAAATAGCCCCGCTTGGTGTGAATATCGCCCCATCATTACTGTATCGTATACGGTATAGTTGAAGTATATATCATTCGATTGAGAGAGTAGGGCAACCTTTTTTGCAAGTGTACTTTTTTTTGTTTTGCTAACCTGCTGCCCGTCTATAGATATATCCCCCCTATAGGGAAGTGTTCCCGCTATTGCACGTAAAAGAGTGGTTTTACCACAGCCGTTAGGGCCGATAATAACCACATTTTGTGATCCGTCAAGCTCGAAGGATATATCGTGCAAAACCTCAACATCCCCATATCCGGAGTAAACACCGTCTAACTTTATCATTTTTTTGCCCTCCTGTTTCCAAAGTACAGGTAGATGAAGAAGGGTGCACCAAACAGTGCCGTAACGGCACCTATGGGTATCTCAAGCGGTGGCACAAGGGTTCTTGCCACAAGATCACAGAGCACCATAAACGCCCCACCAAGCAGCATGGATGCCGGTATAACATAGCGGTGTGCAGCGCCAAACAGCTTTCTTGCCACATGTGGGGTGAAAAGATCCAGAAAGCCGATAATGCCGACAACCGATACAACAGCACCGGTGATTACTGCACCGAGTGTAAGTAAAAATGTTTTTAATAGCCTTGCATTGACACCGGAGGTCTGCGCCTGTTCGTCACCAAGTGTCATTATATCCATCTGGCGTGAAAATAAAAAAACTAATATTCCCCCAATAATTACAATAGGAAACACCACCATAGAATATTCGTCCGATTTTAATGCAAAACTACCCATCTGCCAAAACATAAGCTTTTTTAGATCCTCGCGGGAGAAGGTCATTATCATGGTTATTACCGCATTGGCAAATAGAGATAGTGCCATACCGGTTAATATTATAGTATTATTTTGCAGGTTTTTATCCAGTTTAGAGGCAATGCCTATTGCAATAAATACCGTAAGCACGCCAAAGCCCAGCCCAAAAACCGGAAGGGTAAAGCCTCCAAACATATTTAGCCCGAGCAGTATGGTGAGGGTGGCGCCTACAGCCGCACCGGAAGAAACACCGAGGGTGTAGGAGGATGCAAGCGGGTTACGCAGTACCGATTGCATCATTACACCGCTTACGGCAAGCCCTGCGCCGCAGATAAAGGCAAGTAGGGTGCGGGGAATACGAAGCTCTGCAAGTATGGCTACCGTATTAGGCCCTATCTGTGGCAAAAGCTCTAGGCCGAAAAGTTGGTTTAATATTACATTTGCGGTATGCAAAGGCGCTATGGGGACACTGCCTATCCCCATAGCAAGCATTATTGCCACGGCACAAACAACCGCAAGCAGTATTAACAACCCTAATTTTTTCATCTATTAAAATAAATCCGGATATGCGGCGGCCGCCATCTCCTCGATGGCTGTTGCAATGTTGTGGCTCGGGCGGGAGGAGGCGTTGTAGTTAACCTCATAAACACGCTCCTCTGCCACTGCAGAAACAGCACCAAAACCATCACGTGTCATTATGCCGGAAACCGGGTCCTCAAGGTAGCCCTCGTTTGTAAATATAACATCCGGATTGGCAGCAATAATAGATTCGGCAGATACCGATATCCAGGATTGCTGGTCGGCAAAGATATTAACCGCACCTATCGTCTCGATAAACTCGTTAATAAATGTTCCGGTTCCTATGCTGTAGAGTGCAGGGTCACTGCCCATCTCAAAATATACGGCCAGGCCGGATGCGTTATCGCCTATTGTCTGTACTACGGTATCGATGCGTGCATCCATATTAGCAACTATCTCTGCCGCCTTTTCATCGGTTCCGGTAATGCTTCCGATAAAAAGAATATCTTTGCGGATATCCTCTATAGATGTTGCGGAGGGGATATCGGTCACGAATGCGCCTGCATCTACAACTACCTGTAGTGGGTTTCCGTCCTCATAGTAGCTTAGGTTGGATGCTATGATTATGTCCGGTGCAAGCTCTAGGGCAAGCTCCGCATCGGGTAGCGACATATCAAAAATCGGTGCATCCTGTGATACCTGCTCTATGCCTACTACATCGTAGGAGTAGTTATCTATCGCAATAATATTCTCGGCAAGGCCAAGCTCGATAAGTATCTCGGTTGCGGCAGGGGAGAGTGAGATTATCTTCTCGGCCGATGCCGGAACCTCATAAGGGTTGCCGGTGCGGTCTAACATCTGTGTGGTTTCGGCCTCTGTAGCCTCGGCCTCGGATGTTGCCGGCTGGGAGCTTGTGGCGGTAGAGCTTGCCTCTGCCGGCTCAGATGCCGGTGCGGCATCGCCGGAGCAACCTACCATAAAAGCCGCTAAAAGCAGGCTAAGTGTTAGTGCGGTTAGTCTTTTTAGTGTCCTGTTCATTCTGTAATTATCCTCCAATTAATATATAGACTGTTACATCTCGATTCCAAGCCTTGCATCTACCCCTTTTTCGAAATAGTGCTTAATCTCGGCCATCTCGGTAACAAGGTCTGCACGCTCTATAACCTTATCGGTCGCATACCTTCCGGTTAATACTAGCTCGGTAGTATCTGCCTTGGTATCCATTAATGTAAGCAGTTCCTCCTCGCTTATTAGGCCTATCTGTACGGCTACATTTACCTCATCCAGTATTACGATATCATAGTCGCTACCGCTAACAAGCTTCAGTGCCTTTTTGTACCCCTCCTGTGCAGCCTTTATATCATCAAGCCCTTTTGTCTCCTTTGATATAAATTTGCCGCTGCCATACTGCTCGGTTACAACCTGTGGCAGATACTGTGTTAGTGCCTTAATCTCGCTATAGTTTCCCTTTTTCATAAACTGGCCGATAAATACCTTTTTGCCGGCGCCGCAGGCGCGTAGCGTTAAACCAAGCATACAGGTTGTTTTACCCTTGCCGTTTCCGGTGTAAACCTGAATATATCCCTTTTGCATATAAAACCTCCTAATAAAAAAAATCGGCCCAAAAGGCCGATAGAGCGTAACTATATGATGTTACCGCAACCCTCATGACCTGTGAAGTTGTTCGGCTTGTAAAGTAGGTATTCCGACTTAGACATGGCATCTCTATACCTTCCCGAGTTAATTATAACTCAGTGGTTGCACCTTGCTTAAAGAGACTAAATCAATACGGCAGCAGGACTGTTAAGGATTCTAACCTTATTCCGATATCAATACAAGTAATATTCATTTGTGCTCCCTATACTACCATAGTTTAGGCATATTGTCAATCAACTATGTGGAATTATCTTCTTATTTCCCAATGATTTGAGATAGTTATTGTTGAAATTAAACAATTATTTATAAAACTATTTATTTTTGCGAAATTATGTGGTAGCATTATAGTGTAAAGTAATTGAGGTATTCATGGATTTTTTTAGCTTACTAATGTTGTTCGGTGGTCTTGCATTATTTTTGTTCGGAATGACCACCATGGCAAACGGTCTCGAAAAGCTGGCAGGTAATAGGTTAGAATCTATACTGCGCAAGCTTACATCTAACCCCTTGTTGGCTGTCATTTTCGGTACTCTGCTTACCGTTGCAGTGCAGAGCTCCTCGGCTAGCACCGTTATGGTTGTTGGCCTCGTTAACAGTGGTATAATGCAGTTATCGCAGGCAATCGGTGTTATTATGGGTGCTAATATCGGCACGACTGTCACCGCACAGCTGCTTAGCCTTGGGGATATAAGTTCTGATAACTTTTTTCTTCAACTTTTAAAGCCCTCTACAATGGCACCTGTCTTCTCATGTATCGGTGTGGCGCTTTATATGTTCTCCGATAAACCCAAAAGGCGAGATTTAGGCCAGGCAATGCTCGGTTTTGGTGTGCTTTTCACCGGAATGTTCACGATGGAGGATGCTGTTAGGCCGCTTAGAGAGTCGGAACTTTTTGTAGAACTTTTTTCATCACTGGAAAACCCTGTTCTGGGTGTTTTGGCCGGTGCAGCCGTAACGGCAATTATTCAAAGCAGCTCGGCCTCGGTAGGTATTCTACAGGCGCTTGCCAGCACCGGTATAATTACATGGTCCTCCGCCGTGCCGATTATTTTAGGGCAGAACATAGGAACATGTATTACCCCGATGATGGCCTCGATAGGTGCAAGCCGTACCGCAAAACAGAGTGCATTCAGCCACCTTTATTTTAATATAATTGGTACTACGCTGTTTTTAGTAGCAATTTATGGGGCAAAATACATTTTAGGCGAATTTACCTTTTGGGATGATATTATAGATAGAAGCGGAATAGCAAACTTCCACACAGCATTTAATATTATTGTTACCCTGCTTTTCCTACCTTTTACGAAGTTGCTAGCAAGATTTGTTACCTTCACGGTTAAGGATGACCCGAAAGATAAAGCCGCAAGGGACAACCTTCCTATCCTGGACGAGCGTATTCTTACCACCCCTGTACTTGCAATACAGACAGCGCAGGATACGGTAGCCTATATGCAGGATGTTGCGATAAACAACTTTAGTATTGCTATGGAGCTTGTATCAGAGCGGGACAAAAATGCGGCTAAGGATATAAAGTTGAATGAAGAATCTATCGATAAGCTTGACATGGGAATAACAAACTTCCTTATTAAGGCATCCCACCACGAGCTATCTAACGAGGAGAGCGATCATGTATCTATGTTGCTTAGCACGGTTTCTGATATAGAACGCATTGGTGACCACTGTATTAATATATCGGAGCTGGCAGATACTATAAGCAAAAAAGGGTTATCCTCGAATGCAAGATCAGAACTTACAACACTATATAATGCCGTAAATGAGAACCTAACACTTGTGCAAAGTGCCTTGAAAGGCAACGTTGCCGATGCATTTATGGTGGAGCCGCTTGAGGAGATAGTGGATGAGATATGTGAGATGCTTCGCAACAAGCATGTAAAACGGCTTAAATCCAAAAAATGTAACATTGAGGATGGTTTAATCTTTGTTGAAATCCTATCCGATATAGAGAGGATTTCGGATCATTGCAGTAACGTTGCAAATCGATTAATATATCTAAATAGCGGAACGGATGACTATGACTATCATTCGATGAAACAAACCTTTAAAAATAGTAAAAACAGTGCGCAGACAGCCCAAATATTGGAAGACTACAGAAAGAAATATATGATACAAACATAGCTTTTATACAAATAGAGGTGGAAAATGTTTAGGGATAGTGGTGTTATTTTGTTGGCTGCAGGGGTAGGGTTAAGGTTTGGCAGTAACAAGTTGCTGGCCGAGGTTAACAATCGCCCAATGTGCTACTATGCTATGAATACAATTAAGAAAAGCGGCCTTCCCGCAGTTGTTATATATGAGGATGAAAGGGTAGCGGAGGTAGCAAGAGGGTTAGACCTTAACTGTATTAAAGTTCCTGATGGCCAAAAAGGGCAGGGGGTAAGCATAAGCGTTGGTGCTAAACATTTTAAGCTTAGGCGGTCGGTTATGATAGTGGTTGCAGATCAACCATTCGTTAAGGTAGAAACATTAAAGGCCTTGAATGATAAGTTTAGGGATCTATCATCGGATAAAATATTAACCTGCCACGTAAGTGGCAGGCGATGCCCACCACTAATGTTTGGTAGGCGATACTATAAGGATTTAACTACGCTATCAGGTGATATAGGCGCAAGGGATGTGTTGTTTAGGCATCCAGAGAGCATTGAGCTTTTTGAGCTTAATGATGACGCCGAGGTGGTTGATATCGATACCGAAGAGCAGTTTAAAGATCTTGTAAATCAAAGGGCGTTTCCTGATATACGTAATAGTTAAGCCAGTTAGAATATAATAGATTTGCATGAGACCTCCAGCTAAAGAGTGGGGTCTCATCTTTGTCGTTTTTAGGGAAGTAGTTTTCAGGAAGCTCTGCTTCGGCCTCGGCCTGAATATCTCGCAGATATTCCTGTTTTAAAGTATCTCTGTCATATTCCGGATGCCCTGTTATATAAAAATGTCGGCGGGTCTTATCTTCTAACAGATAGACTCCGGCCTCCGGCGAAAGTGCCAGAATATCTACCGATTCGCATGCCTTTACATCGGCTAAATCTATTGTGGTATATCGGGAATGCGGCACCCAAAAGCAATCGTCAAATCCACGTAAAAGCGGGTGATGCGCATCTAGTGCAATATGGGGGAAAACCCCTACAAGCTTCTTTTTCATTAATTTTTTGTGTATCTTATACCTGTGATAGAGCGCGGCCTGTGCGGCCCAACATATATGTATTGTAGAGAAAACATTGGTAAGCGACCACTCCATTATTTCACAAAGTTCTTCCCAGTAGTCAACCTGTTCAAACTCCATACGCTCTACCGGTGCACCGGTAATAATCATACCGTCAAAGCGTTGGTCGGATAGCTGGTCGAAATGGCGATAAAATTTTGATAGGTGGGTGCTGGGTGTATTTTTTGGGGTATAGCTTTTAAGGCCCAGTAACTCCACCTCCACCTGTATAGGTGTATTGGAAAGTAGGCGCAAAAGCTGTATCTCTGTCTCTATCTTTTTTGGCATTAGGTTTAAGATTAATATCTTAAGTGGCCTAAAATCCTGATGTTCGGCACGAGCCTCTTTAAGTGCAAAGATATTCTCGGCTGCAAGGGTTGCGAATGCCGGTAGTTCGTTAGGTATTCTTATAGGCATGTCGCGCTCCTTTTATTTTTTGGTTTATTCTTCTTCGTCCTGCTCATCATCGCTTGATGTAGAGGATGCAGTATCTTCACTCTGTGATGTAGATATGTCTGAATCGGTAGCGGTATCGAGCGATTGTTCACTATCTGCCTGTGAATTCGATGTTGAATCTGCCGAGCTGCTATCCGGGTTAATAAGGTTATCCGGAATCTGTAGAATTTCCTCCGGTGTAAGCTCAATACCGGCTTCGGTCTTTAGGGTGTTTAACATCTCTACCGCCTTAACATACTGTGGGTCATCGCTAAAGCCTAGATTGTAGAAATAAAGCTCCTGTTCAGGGGTTAATAGCACCTCAAAATCGATAGGTATCCCCACAGCTGCGTAGGATTCGCTTCTTAGAGGAATAACCTGTGCAACGGTTAGTTCTACTGCACTACCGTCCGATAGATGAAATATCTCAGAAATACCGGAGCTACCGGCGGTTGCTTCTCCTACAACCTTTGCACCTGCATAGTCACGCAGTGTTATGGCAAGAAGTTCGGCTGCACCGGATGTTTGCTCGTTAACAAGCAGTACTATGGGCATAGTAACCTTTGCATCGTTACTAAGGTAGATAGATTCGGTGGAATCATCGTTATAGAGTAATGTTGCTATCTCACCGGAATCTACAAAGATATCGGCAACCCTTGCAACCGAGCTGATGCTATTTTGGGAGATACCTCTAATATCGATTACAAGGCCTGTAGAGCCGGATTGTATGAGGTTGTTAATGGCAAAATCGAGTTCACTTGCAAGGTTATCGTTAAACTGCAATACCTTGATATACCCGGTATCACCTGATTGGTTGCTGTACTCCACAGTAGGAATAATATAGCTACGGCGCAGAAGATTCGTGGTTATATCCTCGGTAGTGCCTGCCGCCTGCCAAACTATCTGTACTTCGCTACCAAGCCTTCCGTTTAACAAAATGTCTGCTGTTGCTACCGACATACCTTTTGTATCGGTGCCGCCGATAGCCTTGATTATCGACCCTTCATCCATCGCAGCCTCGGCGGCAGGGGACTCAGGCGTAACGCTTAGCACACGTAGATAGCCGGTTGCATCAACCGCTACAGTTGCACCGATACCGACAATTTCACCAGCCTGTTGCGCAAGATACTCAGAATACTGCTCAGGGTTATAATATTTTGCGGCACTATCCGATATACCAGAAAGGTAGCCGGTAGATATCATATCCATTAGCCGTTGTTCATCAATAACACCGAGATAGTTGTTGCGAACAATACTATCTACCTCGCTTAGTTTTGAAAAGGTGTCCTCTCTTTCGGTAACCGATTCTACAGTGTCGTTAAAAATATTCATTGCAAGCAACATAGTTACCGATAGGGTAGCCGTCATTGCAAGCAGGGTTATGGCAAGTGCAAAGCCTAGTGGTATCTTTTTAGTCATAGCTATGGAAAACCTTTCACAGATAATTTATAATCGCCCGGCAATTTCTCACAGGGCGATTGTTCACCTTTTGGGTGAGATTATAAAATGTTCTATCCTACTAGGTAGGGTAGTGGGTCGGTATGGGAGCCGCCAATACGTATTTCAAAGTGTAGATGTGGCCCTGTCGAGTTGCCGGTAGAGCCTACATAGGCAATAGTCTGCCCCTTAGTAACCACAGCACCGTTAGATACGGCAAGGCTGTTGCAATGGCCGTAAAGGGTAAGATATCCACCGCCATGGTCTACCATAAGATAATTTCCATATCCTACACCGCTATATATAGCAGTAACCACAACGCCATCGTTAGCCGCGATGATCGGGGCATTTAATATATAGGTGCCACCCATTGTTGCTATATCAATACCGGTATGGAACTCCTGCCGGCCAAATAGCCAACGCATGCCGTAGGGGCTTGATATGTTACTGTAAGAGGAGTGGGACGGTACAGGATGTGCAAAGGTTCCGCCTACGAAATCACCGGTGCTATTTTCTGTTGCCTGCCTAATTGCTTCCTCGTAGGCAGCCTTAGCGGCGGTGTATTCTTCAAATATAAGGGCTTCCTCGGCTTCGGTAGCAGCCGCTTCCGCCTCGATATTATCTATGTTGTTGGTTGCCACCTGCCAAGCAGTTGCATAGCTGGCCCTAGCTTCTTCAAGCCTGCGCTCCTCAGCCTCTAGGTCTAGCAGCTGCGCCGCAAGCGCCTCCTCCTGTAGTTGAAGTGCCTTCTTCTTGCTATCCATCTCCTCAAGCAGCTGGTTGTCCGCCTCGGTAACACGTTGTACCGAATCGGCCGCTATTAAAAATTCAGAAAAGGTATTAGCCGAAAGCAGGGTGGAAAGAACACCGGAATTGCGAGTTATATACATTGCCCGTAGCCGCTCTGCAAGTAGCTCCTCTGAGTCCTCAATATCCTGCAGTGTCTGGTCTATTTCACTCTGTTTATTGGCTATATCGGTTCGTTTATTACTTATATTTTCAAGAATGATAACAATCTGAGCCTCTACGATGGTAAGCTGTTCGGAGGCGTTTGCCTGTGCAGCCTGCTCGTTTGCCTTATCGTTTTGTAGCTGGTCGAGCTCTGCCTCTAACGCATCAAGCTGGTTCTGAAGATCCTCCATCTCATTCTTTTTATCGGATAGGTCATCGGCAGATACTTCTACCGCAATAAGAGGTATAAACATTACAGCAAATAATAAAAAACAAAGTGCTATTGCAACTATTTTATTTTTTCTTGTGGTTTGCATTAATAATCCTCGTAAAAAGCTTTTAAAATAACATTGTATTAAAAAGATGTTAAAAAATGGTGAAGTTTAAACCTTAAGGTGCTTGCTTACCGAGATTTGCGAGCCGATAACACCTACAACAACACCGCCTCCTACAAACGCTAACAGCAGCATTATCGCAACATCACCATACGGCACAACGCTGGGTATAAGTAGCGAAAGAAATGCAAGTGTAGCGGTGTTTAGGCTATCTAACAATAACAGATATGCAGCGGAAATTATGGCGAAAGCCGTAAGAGATGCAATTAATCCAATAAAAACACCTTCAACAAAAAATGGAAAACGAATAAAGCTATTTGTAGCGCCTACGTATTTCATTATGTTTATCTCTTTGCGGCGTGCAAATACCGTAAGGCGGATGGTGTTTGATATAACCACAAGAGAAACCATTGCAAGTACTATTACAAGGCCCCAGCCACCAATAGCCACCGTTTTGTCTATTCCCAGTATAACATTTACTACATCTGTAGGTGAGGAAATATAGTCAACCCCCGGTATCTCTGATATCTTTGCGGTAGTATCCTCAAGTGATTCAAGCTCAAATATCTTAACCCTGTAAGATGCAGGGAAAGGATTGTCTGCCTCCCTGTACCCCTCGTATAGCTCTCCAAACTCGCCCATTATGGCTATCTCATCTTCAAGGGCCTGCTCTTTGGATATATATACGGTTTCATCGTTATTTACGTTGGGCAGGTTTGATAGCGCTGTGCCGAAGGCATCTATCTGCTCCTGTGTGAGCTCATCCTGTAGGAATACTACAACCTCGTTCTGCTCACTCATGGATTCTACCATGCTGTTAAGGTTAGTTGAAAGCAGTACGGCAATTCCGGTAATAATAAGGCAAGATGCCAAAACAACTATAGAGGCAAAGCTCATGAAGCGGTTGCCTTTGCCCGGCATAATGCCCTGCTTTGCAAGATATAAAAATGAAGAAAAGGCCATTAGAACACTCCTTCCGGAAAAAGATCCTGTGCCTCGTTAGCGTAGTTTGCAACATCTACTACAGCATCAAACGAACCTGTAGAGCTATCGCTTAATATATTTCCCTGCTCTATATGTATAACCCTCTTAGAAAACATCTTTACAAGTTCGTGCTCATGTGTAACCACAACTACAGTCGTGCCAACCATGTTAATTGCCTGTAAGAGCTCCAGTATTTCAACCGAAAGTGCAGGGTCGATATTACCGGTGGGCTCATCTGCAATAATAAGTGGCGGTGAATGTGCAAGCGCCCTTGCAAGCGCTACACGTTGCTGCTCTCCACCCGAAAGCTGCGCCGGGTAACT
>CAYJOX010000032.1:3601-11330 GCA_964371915.1 uncultured Oscillospiraceae bacterium | reverse complement strand
ATGGCGGTGCTTAACAAGATAAGCCGAGCCCACTCCCGCACCCCGATGCAGTGGAGTGATGATGTAAATGCCGGCTTTACTACCGGCAGTGCATGGCAACCTGTTAACCCCAACTACAAAACAATTAATGCCGATGCACAGATGAAGGACGAAAACAGTGTGTTCTCCCACTACCGCAAGCTGATTGCACTGCGCAAGGAAAACAAGGCTATGGCACTGGGCGATTTTTCCGAGTATGACGAGCAGGGCGATGTGTTTGTATATACACGTAGCTATGAGGATAATAAATTACTTGTAGTGGTTAACTTTACCGAGAAGCCACATAAAATTAACTATGACCTCACAACTGCTAAAAAACTTATGCTCTCTAACTACCCCGATGCCCCTACGGCAACCCTTCGCCCCTTTGAGACAGCAATAATGGCGCTATAGGCTAGCGGGAGTATTGTAAATTTTTCAGGTAGCTATTTTAAACGTAAAAACACTCGTCACGGGCTCTGTTTGAGTCCGTGACGTTTTTTTGCGTTTTATTAGCTAGGTATTGCAAAAAATAGTAGATTTTTGTAACTATCTGTGATACTATTAACATATATATATTTTTCGCCACCGAGGTTTATTTAATGTTTAAACGCATCCCCTTTATATTTATTGTTGTATGCATGACAATATTGTTTTCGGTACCGGCTTTTGCAACACAGGATGTGGTTATAAGCGGTGTTGCGGTTGAGGCTACACTATCCGAGAACCGAACTATAGAGGTTGTAGAAACCTACACCGCCTATATACACAATCCGGTAGAAAGCATAACCATGACACTGCCCCTTACACAGGCAGTACAAAGGCAAACTTCACAAGGAACCGAGGAGCTATCCTACCCTGTAGAGTATTCCGATATAATGCTGTATGAGCGCTATGTTGACAAGGTTATCGAGGGTGACACCCTTATAATAACCACACAGGGCGCAGGCTTTGAGTCCGGCGCGGTACAGATACCGCTTAGCTACACCATAGATCTCGGCACCGATAACACCCTATCGGCCGATGAGTTTTATTTCAGGCCGGTGAGAGGGGGGAGAGAGACCTCTATGGGTAGTTTTAGCCTTACCTTTAACTACCCAAAACCGGTATCCCAGGATAATATAAGCATAACAAGCACCGCCGGTGATTCGGTTATTGATTTTTCTCTATCCGGCAACACCCTCACCGCCTATAACCTTGTATCCGTTCCACCTGAGCATGATGTGCTTTTACAGACATCCATGGAGGATGGCTATTTTGTAGGGGGCCTAAGCACCGAGGAGGAGGAGATAGACCTTTTTACCTTTAATAACCTTATCTATGGTATCTGTATAGCGGTATTGTTACTGGCCCTTATCTTTAACATTACCTTTAGGCTTAAAAAAAAGTTAGTGCCGATACCGGTTACTACCCCCCCGCAGGATTTTTCTCCTGCTGAGCTTTATCACCTATTAAGGAAGGAGCCTTCACGTCGTAGCGCATTAAGCTCTCTTATTGCGCTTGCAATATCAGGCTATGTTAAGATATCCTTTGGGGAAACCGGCCTTATCATTACTAAAAATAAAAATATTGATAGCAGTGTTCCCACACTACAGCAACAACTTTTTGCCTATGTTTTTTCTGATCGTGAGCAATTTTTACTGGATAAGGATACTTTAAAGGATCTTACGGCCGAACTTTCGGTTAATGCACAGCGCTCACTTGGGCAATCTATAGAGCTTGAGGATGATCTAACATACGGCCTTTCCATCTCCTTCATTGTTCTACTGGGCGTGGTCTCCGGCGTACTTGCAGGCCTCTTTTTTGGTGTAGATATGGGCATTACCAGAATGTTGGCGGTAGGTGCCGGTGTAGGGGTGCCACTTACCATAGGTGGGCTTATGGTACATGCCGGTTATACATCTATGAGAAGAAAAAAACCGGCTATGTCTTATTTTATCGGGCTATGCGTTATAATTTTTGCCATCGTAGTAGCCATAATAGTTATTGTTAACGGTGTAGACTATACGATAGGGCTTATCTTGTTAGCCGCCATAGTGATTATGATTTTTGCTACAGCCTCTATCCATCGTAGGAGCCGCTATGCAAATGAGATAGTTGCTATGACCCAATCGCTAAACAACTTTATATCATCGCCGGATGCACAAAGGCTTGCACAGCTTGTAGAAAGCCAGCCGGATTACCTATTGACTATCCTTCCCCATGCAGTCTGTTTTAATAACGATGCACAGCTAATAGCCGCCTTTGAGCAGGCCGGATTACCTATTCCACAGATCGACTACCTGCCGCCGATAGCCGAAATGTGTGAACTATTACCCGGCAACTCTTGACAGCCGTTATATATAGTTGTATACTGAAATTTAGTGATATTGTATTTGAGGCATATAATGGATAATATTATCGAAAATATTCTCGCTATCGACAGGGCCGCTACCGAGATAATAAAAAAGGCCGAGACTGCAAAGGATATAGTATTGCGGGAAACTGCTACCGAACGTGAACGCCTTTTATCGGAAGCCGAGTCAAGGCTTAACGAAAAGGTAGAGGCGTACCGCATTGAGGCCGACGAGAGGCTTGCCGGCCGCATAGAGCAGATATCCGAGGAGTTTGAAGAAAGGAAGGCGCAGCTTAAGTCCTCGTTCGAGGCTAAAAGCGCCGATACTGCACAAGCTATAGTAGAGCGTATTATTAACGGGGAGGATTAAGATGCCTCGTCTATCGGTAAACCCTGCCATTATACCTAAGGCAAGGGGTATGTTTAGCGGGCGTATAAGTAGGGACAGCTATAGTGAGCTTTGCCGCAAAAGGACGGTGGCAGAGGTTGCACGATATCTTAAGTCACACCCCTACTTTGAAAACAGCCTGGCATCCCTATCCGATATCGACCCACACCGTGGCCAGATAGAGGAGCTACTACGCAAGGATATATATATTAAATATGGACGGCTTGCCCACTATATACCAAGAAACGATAAGTTTGGCCGATTCTTTGTATTAGAGTGTGAGTTAACCGAGCTTATAACGGCACTAACCACAATATCTATAAATAGTTATAAAAAGTATATATCCAGCCTACCCTCCTTTCTTATACAAAAATTAAGCTTCGATCTTATGGATCTTGCAAGGGCAACCGATTATGCCTCCATGCTTAGGGTTATAGAACACACCCCCTACCATAAGATATTAGCCGCACTAACCGATATGGATTCGGATCGCAGGCTGATAGAAGCCGAGGCAAGGCTATGGAGCTACTACTACCGCACAATATTAAAGGCGATAGACACCGAGGTTCCAAGTGGGGAACGACGTGCGGTTAAGATACTGTTTTTAGAAGAAATAGAGCTTATGAATGTAAATATGCTTGTAAGGATAAAACAATTTTTTGCTAAATCCTTTACCCCGGCAGACATACGAAAGCTGTTAATACCACACCGATATCTTCTTTCCAGAAAGCGCCTTAGCGAGATGAGTGAGGCCGAAAACTTTGATGAGCTTTGTGGCAAGATAGAGGAAAGTATCATCGGCAAGCTTTATGCAAGCCCTAAATCTCCGGATTTTTTAATCTCACAACAGCGCAGGCGTTATAAGCGTGCACTGCATAGGCTGCATCTTACTACCTCCCCTTCTGTTTCGCTTGCGGCCTTTATAATTCTTTCTAAGCTGGAAAGGCTAAACATAGTAAACGTTATCGAGGGTGTGAGATACAAGCTCCCCCCCACCGAGATAGAATCATTATTGAGAAGTTAACCAATATAAGAGTATCTACCACTAAACGAGGAATTGTTTTTTATGGCAACCGTTGTAATGAAACATGTCTACATCTATGGGCCTGATGTAGAGCTACCCGGGGCTCTTTCCGAGTTCTGCCGGTTGGACTGTTTTCACCCTGACCGCTCTACCGGAAGCGGTGAAGGGCTTTCGTTAAAAAGTCCCTACCGCAAACCGCTTGCAAAGGTACTACGACTATTTGAGGACATCGGTGTCGAGCCGGATCTTGCCGGTTACGACGGCGAGAGGTTTGAGCTGTCCGAAATTAACGAGCTGGTGGACGAAACAGCTGTTCCGGTAAGCGAGATAGCGATACGCCGTAGCGAGCTTATAAACGAGATAGCAGAATATGAGCGCGCAAAGATACAGCTCGGCCACATTATAAACATGGGCAGCAACTTTGATAGTATCTTTAAATGCAGCTTTGTAAAGGTTCGCTTTGGCCGCCTGCCGAAGGATAGCCTTGTTAAGCTTGAATATTTTGAGGATCAGCCCTTTACCTTTCAACAGTACGATCTAGATGGCGAGTTTTACTGGGGAGTTTATTTTACCGATACCCCCCATGCGCCGGTTGTGGATAATATCTTTAAAGACCTGTATTTTGAGCGCATAAGGGTTCCGGATTTTGCACACGGTACCCCAAAGGATGCCCTCGCAATATTTGAGATGTTTGAGCGAACGTTGCAGGAGGAGCTATACGGCCTTTCCGATATCTTCGGCCTACAGGAGAGTACGGTACAGAAACTTAAAAAGATGGCACAGTATCTGCACTATAACGAACAGCTACACAACCTAACATCCCTTGCAACGGTACTGGATGCATCCTTCTACCTATCCGGATATATTCCGGAGGATAGATATGACGATGCCGAGAATGCTATAGAACATCTAAACGGTGTTACAATGATAAGCCAGAATGCAAAGGAGAAGGAGCTAAAGCCACCCACAATGCTCAAAAACGGTTGGTTCTCAAAGCCGTTTGAGTTCTTTACCGAGATGTATGGCCTACCAAAGGCCGGCGGGCTAGACCCAACACTCTTCGTGGCGATAACATACACCATCCTCTTTGGCATAATGTTTGCCGATCTTGGGCAGGGTGTTGTACTGGTGATAGCCGGCCTAATTATAAAAAGCCGTATGGGGCATGCCCTTGGTAGTATTCTCACAAGGTGCGGTATCTCCTCTATGGTGTTCGGCAGTATATTCGGCAGTGTGTTTGGTTTTGAGTATCTTCTCGATCCGATATATCAGATGTTCGGGCTACCCGGTAAACCTATACATGTTCTCTCCTCCGAATGGGCGGTTAATATCTTAATTGTCTCGGTAGGAATAGGCATTGCAATGACGATATTCGTAATGGCTTTATCGCTTATAGCCGCAAAAAAAGAGGGGTATTTTAAGAAACGAATCTTCTCCCCAAGTGGTATTGCCGGAATTGTATTCTATCTCACCGCCGTTATCATGGCATTAAATGCGCTGGTACTGGGCAATGTTGTTCCGCTATTCATCACGCTTCCCATACTGATAATAAGCCTTCTTGCGGTAATGTTTAACGAGCCGCTTACCCATATTATAGAGGGGCACAGCATAGAGGATCTCAAGATGGGAGAGGTAGTTACCGCCGCAATATTTGAGACGTTTGAAACGCTACTATCCTATGTATCAAACACCTTATCCTACCTGCGTGTAGGTGGATTTGTTTTAGTTCATGCCGGCATGATGAGTGTGGTTTTTGCACTTGCAAACATGGCTGGAGATATAGGCTTTATACCGGTGGTTATTATCGGTAACGCCTTTGTAATATTAATGGAGGGGCTGATAGCCGGCATTCAGGTAATGAGGCTGGAATATTACGAGATGTTCAACCGCTTTTATCTTGCAGGTGGCACCCCCTTTAAACCGCTATCACTCGATAACGAACAGACATTATAAACTACCCCAACTAAAAACTAAGGAGAAAAGTATGAAAAGAAAAAAGATTTTAAAACTATTAACGCTTGCAGTATTTAGTGTTGCGGTACTTACGGTATCCGCCTTTGCCGAGTCGGCAGATGCGGCGGCGGCGGCGACGGCTGCCTCTTCGTCAGCAGCAGAGGGGCTTGCAATGATAGGTGCGGCACTTTCCACCGGCCTTGCATGTATCGGCGCCGGTATATCGGTTGGTAATGCATCATCGGCCGCTATAGGTGCGATGACAGAGGATCCCACAACATTCGGTAAATCCCTTATCTTTGTTGTTATGGGAGAGGGTATCGCCCTTTACGGTATGCTTATCTCGATACTTATCCTATTTGCATAGCCATGAAATACTTTTTGATAAGTGATAATGTAGATACATTGACAGGCCTTAGGCTTGCCGGTGTAGAGGGTGTTGTAGTACACAGTAAGGAGGAGGTTGAAAAGGCATTTAGCGATGTTTTTAAACGTGATGACATCGGCCTTGTGCTTATAACCGGCCTTCTGGTACAGCAAAACCGTGACCTTGTGTTTGATTATAAGCTCAACCGCAAGAGCCCACTTATAGTGGAAATCCCCGATCGCCACCACGGAAACGAGGCGGGGGAAGCAATAAAAAGATATATATACGAAGTTGTAGGTATTAAGGTTTAGGTATGCAAAGTTTAAATCAGGGCACCGGCTCAAAGTTTGAGCAATCGGTTTTGGCCTCCGCCGAAAAGAATGCCAAAGAGATAATGTTAATGGCACAAAAGTACCGTAGTGATACCCTAAGGGGTATTAATATGGTGCAATCCTCCGAGCTTAGCCGCCGCACCGATATTATTAAAGAAAAGAATGAGCGTAGGATAGCAAAGGAGCAGCAGGATTCGAGAAGAAACCTGCTTATCTACCGTGATGAGCTTACTAATAACATGTTTAGTGAAATAGAAAAAAAGCTAACCGAGCTTTCATCCGGTGAGGAATACAGAAAAAAGATGGCTAAACGCCTCACCAAGCTAAACGACAAGATCTATCAATCGGTCGATTATGGGCAGGCAACACAGCTTATGATTAAAGAGTCTGACAAGGAGTATTTTGAAAGGCTTTTTAACACCGACCATTCGCCCGAGATAGTAGTATCTAAGGAGATTCGTCTCGGAGGGTTTATACTAAACATAGATAGAATGTTGTTCGACTATACTCTGGACAGTGCACTGGAGCTAGAGAAGGAACGATACTACAGTAATACCGATTTTATTATAGAATAGGAAGAATATGAGAGATACTGTTTATTCGGTTAACGGCCCGGTTGTAACTGTGCCCGGCAGCGACAGCTTTAACATGCTAGAGCGTGTTGAGGTTGGCAGTGCAAAGCTTGTGGGCGAGGTTATAACTGTTACCGACAGCCGAACCACGATACAGGTATATGAGAGTACCGCCGGAATGAAGGTTGGCGAACCGGTATTATCTACCGGTGCACCGCTATCGGCCGAGCTTGGCCCCGGCCTTATCTCCAATATTTTTGATGGCATACTTCGCCCATTACCACAGCTGGAAAAGCTAAGCGGTAGCTTTATATCTACCGGTATTGAGGCGGTAAGCCTTGATAGAGAGCGCCGTTGGGATGTAACCCTAAAGGTTGCCGAGGGTGAGAATGTAACCGGTGGGCAGATATTTGCCACCTGCCCCGAAACACCGGCGATAGAACACCGAAGCATGGTGCCGGTAGGGCTAAGCGGTGTTGTTACCGAGGTTGTAAATAATGGTAGCTACACTGTGGATGAGACCCTGTGCGTACTTACCGATGAGGACGGCGTGCGCCATGATCTAACACTAAAACAGTACTGGCCGATAAGAAGACCAAGGCCGGTTGCCAAAAGGGAAAACATCTCCCGCCCACTTATAACAGGGCAACGTGTTGTGGATTCACTTTTCCCGATAGCAAAAGGCGGTACCGCCGCAATTCCCGGGGGGTTCGGTACCGGAAAAACCATGACACAGCACC
>CAYJOX010000032.1:1163-3591 GCA_964371915.1 uncultured Oscillospiraceae bacterium | reverse complement strand
CAAAGTGGTGTGATGCCGATATTATAGTGTATATTGGCTGTGGTGAGCGTGGTAACGAGATGACACAGGTTTTGGAGGAGTTTGGCGAGCTTATCGACCCCAAAACCGGCCGCCCCATGACCGATAGGACAATTCTTATCGCAAATACCTCCAACATGCCGGTTGCGGCACGTGAGGCATCTATCTATACCGGCGTAACCCTTGCCGAATACTACCGTGATATGGGCTATGATGTTGCGATGATGGCCGATTCTACCAGCCGCTGGGCAGAGGCACTACGTGAGATTTCCGGCCGCTTGGAGGAGATGCCGGCAGAGGAGGGATACCCCGCCTATCTGCCATCTAGGCTTGCCGAGTTTTACGAGCGTGCCGGATGTTGTAAAACACTTAGCAATAAAGAGGGAAGCATTACGATTATCGGCGCTGTTTCGCCACAGGGTAACGATTTTTCCGAGCCGGTAACCCAGAATACAAAACGTTTTGTGCGCTGTTTTCTTGCCCTTGATAAATCGCTTGCCTATGCAAGGCACTATCCGGCAATAAACTGGAACGATTCCTACAGCGAATACTATTCCGATCTTAATGATTACTACTGCTCCGAGATTAGCGAGGATTTTACCGTGCTACGCAGCCGAATAGTGGCACTGCTCGGTGAGGAGAGCAAGCTTATGGAGATTGTTAAGCTGGTAGGCAGTGATGTTCTGCCTGATAGCCAGAAGGTCACCCTCGAGGTATCGGCCGCTATCAGAACAGGTTTCTTACAGCAGAACGCGTATCATAAAGACGATACCTATGTGCCGCTTACAAAGCAACGTAAGATGATGCAGGTTATCCTACATCTATATGACAGCGCCTGTGAGCTTGTGGAGGAAAATATCCCCTTTAGCGAGCTTAGAGAGAGTGGAATATTCGACAGAATTAACCGCATAAAATATGATGTACCTAACGATAGAATAGACATGCTGGATGGCTATATAGAGGATATTGACAAGATTGTTGTAAAGCTTAAAACGACGGTAAGATAAAGAGGTAATTGATGATAGAATATGTCGGATTAAATGAGCTTTCGGGGCCTATCGTGGCACTGGACGGCGTAGAGGGTGCCTCGTTTGAGGAGCTGGTGGAGATACGCACCGGCAAGGATGAGGTTCGGCTTGGCCGTGTTGTTGCCCTAGAGGGTGAGCGTGCCGTTATTCAGGTGTTTTCCGGCACTACAGGCATGGGGCTATCCGGCTCCAGAACACGTTTCACCGGCCACCCACTTGAGATACAGCTCTCGCCCGAGATGGTGGGAAGAATATTCAGCGGTGCCGGCAAGCCGATAGACGGCCTAGGCCCTGTATTTGGCGGTAAACCTGCCGATATTAACGGTAGCCCGATAAATCCGGTAAGCCGTGCCTACCCGGCAAACACAATTACAACCGGTGTAACCGGTATCGATACACTCATAACCCTTATACGTGGGCAAAAACTGCCTATCTTCTCCGGTAGTGGTATGAAGCATAACGACCTTGCGGCACAGGTTGTGCGCCAGGCAAGGATAGAGGGAGAGGGCGACGGTGATTTTGCCGTTGTGTTCTGTGCCATGGGTGTTACCAACGATGTTGCGGAGTTTTTCCGCCGTAGCTTTGAGGAATCGGGTGCACTTTCTCGTGTTACCATGTTCATCAACCTATCGAGCGACCCTATTATCGAGCGTATCTTAACACCACGCTGTGCGCTAACTGCGGCAGAGTATCTTGCGTTCGAGCTGGGTATGCATATACTTGTAGTTCTTACCGATGTTACCAGCTACTGCGAGGCACTGCGTGAGTTTAGTAGTAGTAAAGGCGAAATTCCGGGGCGTAAAGGATACCCGGGATATCTATACTCCGACCTTGCTTCGCTTTACGAAAGAGCGGGCTGTATAAAAGGGCTAGGCGGAAGTGTTACCCAGCTACCGATACTTACCATGCCGAACGATGATATAACCCACCCGATACCCGACCTTACCGGCTATATCACCGAGGGGCAGATAGTTTTAGATAGATATCTCGACCAGACAGGCATCTATCCGCCCATATCGGTACTGCCATCACTATCCCGCCTTATGAAGGACGGTATCGGTGAGGGCTTTACAAGGGAGGATCACCCCGATCTTGCAAACCAGCTTTTTGCATGTTATGCAAGGGTTGCCGATGCAAGGGGGCTTGCCTCGGTTATAGGCGAGGAGGAACTTTCCCCCACCGACAAAAGCTATCTCGATTTTGGGCGTAGGTTTGAAAAGGAATTTTTAGGCCAAACAACCTACGAAAATCGTAGCATTGCCCAGAGCCTTGATATAGGCTGGGAGCTGTTATCGCTACTTCCCAGAGAGGAGCTTGCAAGGGTTAGCAGTAAGCTACTAGACAAGCACCACCACTATAAAGTTAAGAGTGAATAGTGAAGA
>CAYJOX010000032.1:0-1063 GCA_964371915.1 uncultured Oscillospiraceae bacterium | reverse complement strand
GGAAAGGGGGTTAAAACATGGCACAGGATATCTTCCCTACCAAGGGAAATTTGATGATGCTTAAAAAGAATTTATCGCTTGCAAAGCTTGGTTTTGACCTGCTGGATAGAAAGCGTAATGTTCTGATGCGTGAGATGATGAAGCGTATCGAGGAGGTTGCGGTTATCGAGGCGGATATAAGCACCACCTTTGTGCAGGCGTATGAGGCACTGCAACGGGCAAACGTCATGCACGGAATAGATGGATTAACTCTTGATTATGCGCCAATAGACGATGGATTTCGACAGGGCGGGCATAGTATAATGGGTGTCGACCTTCCGACAACATATAACGAGGCAGACCCTTTAATTCCCTACTACGGATTTCACGGCACAAGCCAGGAGCTAGACAACGCTTTTTGTAGCTTTAACCGTGTAAAGGAGCTATCGGCAAAGCTTGCCGGTATAGATAACAGCGTTTACCGATTAGCGGTTGCAATAAGAAAAACCAAAAGACGTGCGAATATGCTGGATAACGTTATGATACCGAGGTTTGACAGCAATATACGCTTTATTCAGGGCGTTCTAGAGGAGAGGGAAAGAGAGGAGTTTTCTCGCTTAAAGGTTATTAAGCGTAAAAAAAGCAGCTAACCCTGCATTTAAGAGGTGAAATGGTACTTAAGAGGATCGAGATACAGGGCTTTAAATCTTTTCCGGATAGGATAAAGGTTAGCTTTGGTGCGGGCATAACCGCCGTTGTCGGCCCTAACGGTAGCGGCAAGAGCAACATCTCCGATGCCATACGCTGGGTAATGGGCGAAACTAGCCCAAAACAGCTGCGTGGCGGCAGTAAGATGGAGGCGGTTATATTCGATGGTGCAAAAAACCGTGGTGCCATGGGCTATGCCTCGGTAAGCCTTACCCTCGATAATTCCTCCCAAAGGTTAGATATAGATGCGAACGAGGTAACGATAGGCCGTAAGGTATACCGAAGCGGCAACAGCGAGTATACCATAAACGGCAAGCAGGTTAGGCTAAAGGATATCTACGAGCTACTGCTAGATACCGGCCTTTGTAGGGATGGC
>CAYJOX010000031.1:10143-11537 GCA_964371915.1 uncultured Oscillospiraceae bacterium | reverse complement strand
AAGAGAGGCTTTAAGGCTTGGAATTGAGCTTTGTAAAGCAACCGGCTCGGACCTTTTACTGGCTACCGACCCTGACAGTGACAGAGTAGGAATCGCTGTCCTAGACGGTAAAGAATATTTTCTACCCAGCGGTAACGAAATTGCACTTTTACTGCTCGATTATATAATAAGCTCACGTATCGAGCTAGAAACCATGCCCGATAGGCCGGTTTTTATTAAATCCATAGTTACTACCAACCTTGCTGCAAAGTTGGCATCGGCATCAGGAGTTGAGACTATAGATGTCCTGACCGGCTTTAAATATATAGGGGAACAGATTCTTTTCTTAGAGCAAAAAGTTGAGGAATCGAGGTTTATATTCGGCTGCGAGGAGAGCTATGGCTATCTAGTTGGTAGCTATGTTCGTGATAAGGATGCAGTCGTAACCTGTATGCTGTTAGTGGAGATGGCTGAATATCTAAAAGAGAAAGGTATCACCGTTAAGCAGCAGCTAGAAAATATCTACAAGAAGTTTGGGTATGAGATACACTCAATCGACAACTTCGAATTTAGCGGCCTTTCGGGTCTTGAACTTATTACAAATATTATGAAAAACATGAGGGCAGCCCCACCATGCCAAATAGCGAGAAAACCAGTTTTAAGTTACTGTGACTATCTCACCGGCAAACAGCTTGATTCCGATGGAAACATACAGGAACTAAATCTACCTAAATCAAATGTTCTTAAGTTTATAACAAAAGATTGTACGATAATATTAAGACCATCCGGAACGGAGCCAAAGATAAAAATATATTACAGCGCCAGCGGCAAAACAAAGAAACAATCGAAGGAAATTATAGACATAGTTCGTGCCGATATGAAAAAAATATTAAATTTATAAAAAATGCTTGCAATAGCAAACTGTCTGTGTTATAATGTTTTAGCAAATGCAAATATAAAAATTCTCAAAAAAAGAGGTGATAAATATGAGAGAGGGCATACATCCAAACTATAATGAGGCTCATGTAGTTTGTGCCTGTGGTGAAAAGTTTACAACTTGTTCCACAAAGAAAGAGATACATGTTGAAATCTGTTCAAAGTGTCATCCTTTCTACACCGGCAAGCAAAAACTTGTTGATACCGGTGGCCGTGTTGACCGTTTCAAAAAGCGTTTCGGTCTTTAATCTTTGTTTTAAAAGGGGCTGTTTATCACAGCCCTTTTTGTGTGCAGTAAAATATTTTTTCATAATAAAAAGGATTTATTCTTTTTTCGACATATAATGTTAGAGAAGATATAAATAGGTGACAGATGACAGCACGTGAATATCATGAGAATCTTGAAAAAGACATCCTCTCCCCCCACGCCTGCCTTGTTATACATAGTAAAGGCCGTCGGGTAGATGAGAGCCCCTGCC
>CAYJOX010000031.1:7430-10130 GCA_964371915.1 uncultured Oscillospiraceae bacterium | reverse complement strand
ACGCACCGCTTTTTGTCGCGATAGGGATCGAATTATCCACTCTAAGGCATTTAGGCGATTAAAGACAAAAACACAGGTTTTTCTCGCACCGGAGGGAGACCATTTTAGGACACGTTTAACACATACACTCGAGGTTGCGCAGATTGCAAGAACAATTGCTCGTGCATTAAACCTTAACGAGGATCTCACCGAGGCAATTGCAATGGGGCATGACCTCGGACACACCCCTTTCGGGCATGCGGGCGAACGCGCTCTTAACGAACTAAACCCTAATGGTTTTGCACATTTTAAACAGAGCATGCGTGTACTTAACATACTCGAAAAATATCCGGTGGGCTTAAATGTTACCGCCGAGGTTGAGGATGGTATCATTAATCATACAAGGGGTGATTGGCCTGCAACATGGGAGGGGCAACTTGTAAGATATTGTGACAGGATTGCCTATATAAACCACGATATTGAGGATTGTATTACCGCTGGGCTATTAACGGAGGACGATATTCCGTATAATGTCAGGCAGGTACTCGGCACCAGTAAATCAGACCGCATCACAACACTCCTTATGGATTTAATTTCGAGTAGCAAGGATAAGCCATGCTATAGCACTACTGTGGAAGCAGCATTTACCGAACTGCACAACTTTATGTTTGAAAAAATATACATAGGAAGTGTCGCTAAGGTAGAGGAAAAAAAGGTCTTTCACTTTATATCAGAGCTTTATCGCCATTACAGTAATCACCCGAAAGCCATGCCGCCAATGTATCTAAAAATCTGTGAAGGTGAAGGAATCGACACCGCCGTTACTGATTATATCTCCGGTATGAGCGATAGCTTTGCTGCCACAGAGTTTGAAAATATATACATCCCACGCCGATGGTCTATAATTAACAACAGGTAAAAAGATTGATAGATAGAAGTTATATTGAACAGATAGTTGCACATAATGATATTGTTGGTCTTATATCGGATTATGTACCGCTTAAACGATCCGGTAGAGGTTATGTTGGAATCTGCCCTTTTCATAACGAAAAGACACCCTCCTTCTCGGTCAATCCTGAGCACAACTATTTTCATTGTTTTGGATGTGGAGCGGGTGGTAATGTTATTACCTTTGTAATGCGATATAATAACCTCCTATATGCCGACGCTATAAAGATGTTGGCAACGAGAGTAGGAATGAAACTACCGGATGAGGATGATGAACAATCCAGAAGGCGTGCACTACTTCTAAAGATAAATAAAGATGCCGCAAGATACTTTCACAACAACCTAACTACAACCGAAGGGTTAAAAGCGAGGGAGTATCTTCAACAGCGAGGGCTCCCCTCCACCATGGTTACAAGGTTTGGCATCGGTTATGCGCATGGTAGTTACAGCCGGCTACTTCACCACATGACATCTATTGGCTATAAAGAGGCAGATTTAGACTCTGTAGGGCTTTTAAGAAGAGGAAGCAGGGGTTACTTTGATTTTTTCCGTAACCGTATTATCTTCCCTATTATCGATCTACAGGGACATGTAATTGCATTTGGCGGCAGGTTGATAGACGGCGAAGGCCCTAAATATCTTAACACCTCTGACACCCCTATCTTCAATAAAGGCCATAACCTGTTTGCCCTAAACCTTGCAAAAAAAGAACGCGACCGCAGCTATCTATTATGCGAGGGATATATGGATGTTGCCGCACTACACGGTGCAGGATTTAAGACTGCAGTTGCAACACTGGGAACAGCACTTACATCCGAGCAGGCAAAACTTATATCCAACTATGCAGAGCGTGTGGTACTCTGCTATGACAGTGATGAGGCCGGGCAGAGGGCAACTGCTAAAGCAACTTCGATCTTCTCTAACCTGCCTACCGAAATAACAGTTTTACAGATGGACGGAGCCAAGGATCCTGATGAATATATTAAAAATTATGGTAGGGAAAAATTTGCACAGCTAATAAAAAACAGTAATAGTACTGTAGCATATGCACTGCAAAACGCAAAGCGTGGTATAGCACTCGATACCGATGACGGCAGGATACGGTATGTAAACAATGCGGTTAACATACTTGCCGACATGACCTCCACCGTAACCGAGCGTGAGATATATGCAGGGCGAATAGAGCAGGAGTGTGGTGTTTCTAAAGCTGCAATACTGGCACAGCTTAAAGGCCTTTTACAGGGTAGGCGAAAGAGGCAAGAAAAAGCAGAGTTTAAGGATAGCTTCAGCCCATATACTATAACTTCAAAAAAACGTTCATTATCCGGCAAGACCCTACAGCTTGTTAACCGCGAGCAGCAGCTTGTTGCCGCAATATTGATAGACCCGAGCCTTATCAGCTATATCGGTGACAGATTAAATGGATATGAATTTTGCGAACCGTCTCTTGGCGAGGCATATTTAATAGCTAAAAAATATTACGATGGCGGTTTATCGATTAGTTTTGCGGTGATTGCATCAGAGCTTAGCGAGGAATCAACAAAAGAGCTTACCGCAACCATGGCAAGGTTTACTGACATTGTGCCGAGCAGACGTGATATTGAACTTTATCTCGACAATATCATACTACTTTCAGGGGAAAGACAGCTACAGGGAGAGATAGAACTAGGAGAACTAACAAACTTTATAGAGAAAAAAAAGGAACGTATTCACAGCAAGGAGGAAGGCATATGACGCCAGCAGACAAGAAGTTAACAATCAACGATTTAATAG
>CAYJOX010000031.1:0-7420 GCA_964371915.1 uncultured Oscillospiraceae bacterium | reverse complement strand
AAGGCCACCGGAAAGCTATCCACAAAGGATATTAGCGATCTGCTAGAGGAAAACAACTACGATTGTGAACAGGTTGACATGCTGAATGATCAGCTAAAGGCCAACCATATCGAGATAGTTGATGAGGCGGAGGAAGAATCTGTACCGGTGCCTTTAACCGAAGAATCGCTTGATTTTTATGAGACAATTCTATCGGCTGAGGGTGTGGCAATAGATGACCCTGTTAAGGTATACCTTAAGGAGATAGGGCGTGTACCACTACTGTCTACCGAGGAGGAGGTCGAGCTTGCAAAGGCAATACTATTAGATAATGATGCAGCACGAAAAAGACTATCAGAGGCAAATCTTCGCCTGGTTGTAAGTATCGCAAAACGATATGTAGGGCGCGGAATGCAGTTCCTTGATCTCATTCAGGAGGGTAACCTCGGCCTTATTAAAGCGGTAGAAAAGTTTGATCATACAAAGGGTTTTAAATTTTCCACCTATGCAACCTGGTGGATACGACAGGCTAATACAAGAGCTATTGCCGACCAGGCAAGAACCATACGTATACCGGTACATATGGTAGAAACAATAAACAAGGTAAAAAAGGCCGGTAGCATGCTTCTGCATCAAAACGGCCACGAGCCTACAGCTATCGAAATCTCGGAGGAGCTTGACATGCCGGTAGAGAAGGTGCGTGAGATTATGCGTGTAGCGCAGGAACCGGTATCGCTTGAAACACCTATCGGCGAGGAGGAAGACAGCCATCTTGGTGATTTTATTCCTGACGAGGATGCCCCTATACCGGCCGATGCAGCCTCTAACACCCTATTAAAGGAGCAACTTGCTACCGTTCTTAAATCTCTCACTCAGCGTGAGGAAAAGGTTCTGCGTTTACGTTTCGGACTAGAGGACGGCCGCCCGAGAACACTTGAAGAGGTTGGAAAGGTATTTGATGTTACCCGTGAGCGAATTCGCCAGATTGAGGCTAAGGCTCTGCGTAAACTTCGTCATCCTAGCAGAAGCAAGAAGTTAAAGGACTTTTTGGAGTAAAGTTAATGATATCAAAGCTACCTACAGCGAAGTTAGGCAATCTCGAACCGCTTTATTTCGATGAAAAGGATACATTAATCCTTTCATGTTTACAAGGCTGTATGGGTAGTGCGTGGGTTGATAATATAGCAAGCCCCAAAATTTCACAGCTTATTATAGGGGACTTTTGCTTTTTAGCAGGTGATCCTAACCACCCCGATATTCTAGAGCTAATACATAACCGCCCAGCTAACCACAGCCAAAACCCTATACTAATGATACCTAAAACCGATACCTTGGGGCATATCATCGAGCAGGCTTATGAGGGAAATGTAAAGAAATGCACCCGATATGCAACAAGAAAAGATTGTAACGATTTTAATATTTCAAAATTAAACGGCTTTATAGATAGCTTAGGGGATGATTTTTATATTAAGGCGATAGATGAAGGGTTATATCACGCCACCCTAAAAGAAAAGTGGTCGCACGATTTTTGTTCACAGTTTAGAAATTACGAGCATTTTTCAAAGCACGGCTTAGGGTTTGTTATTCTGCATGGCGATAAGCCTGTTTGCGGAGCATCATCCTATACATACTACAACGGGGGCATAGAGATTGAAATTAGTACCCTAGCCGGCTACCGACGCAAAGGTCTGGCAACCTCCTGCGCCGCAAAGCTTATTGCCGAATGTTTAAGCCATGGATTATACCCCAGTTGGGATGCGGCAAATCGTGAGTCGTTAGTACTTGCAGAAAAGCTTGGATATATCTTTAGCCATGAATATACAACATACATTGTTTAATGTCTAGGTGTAGTAAAAAGGCAAGGAATAGTAAATTTACTGTTCCTTGCCTTTTTTTGCTATATAACCCTATTTAAGTGGCTCTTTAAGCTTCCAAAATCCCCTATCGTCCTTGTAGAATATATCAGTATTATAAAAACTATCTACTATACTGTTAAACTCTGACTCGGTATAGCCGCAGAAATTACAGAAATCTCGTACACTCAGTGGATCTAAGTTTCCATCCCTCTCGTTGACAAGTGGAATTGCGTCCTCTCTTGTCATTAACCCGTAACGAATCATCCTTGCGGAATAATCGGTAGCAGCAGCATGCCCAAACTTGGGGTATTTCATCCAGGAGTGAATTAGATATGCACGGCTGTCTATCTGATCAAAATTCTCAATATGGTGTTGCCTATCCCATTCATGTGTCAGATCGTGGAAGCCCCGGCTCTTAGCAAGAGCATAGTTTTTAAAACTATCCCACGATAAGAAGTAGGACATATAGAACGGATCCAGTTTTGCCAAATCTTGCTCGGATGGTGCTAATGTTAGGCTTAGGTCATTTTCGGTAACCCCGCCGCCTACAAGCTCATCTATCGATATACCTACCGCAACTCCGTTGTTAATCTGTGATTTTGCGGAATAGGTTTCCTTGTCTGAATTTCCACCATATTCATAGCTTACATTCTCACCATAGCATAGCATAGGCACATTAAACTTAAGCGCCATATGCAGTGGGAAGGTATAGATTAGGCGATCGACATACCATGTTGGCTTACCATATTTTTCAAAGAATTTGCGCATTAATATTTTTTGTGCCTTAATGTTAGGTTTACAGCTAATTAGGGTACAACCAAATGTCTCACTAATATTTTTCAGGTTGTGTATACCGGCATCTGTCATCGGAAAATTGTCCTCTACCGTAAAGAGGATTGGGTTCATCTTCATAACCTCTTTTAGTATATAAACCTGATAGTGGCTGTCCTTTCCGCCCGAAACTGCTACAGCACAATCGTACCCACCGGGGCCATTACTGCCACGGTATTTATCACAAAGGGCCTCAAACTCTTTAAAGCGAGCATCCCAATCGATGCTTTTACGGTGTTCATAGTGGTTGCATGCTGTACAGACTCCATCTGAATCAAAAGCTATGCCAGGTCTTGTATCCGGCATGGTGCATTTGGTGCAATACTTCATCTTCTGTTACTCCTTATATTTGTAATTATTTTATGCTTGCCTTTACAAGGCCACTAAATAATGGGTGCGCCCTATTAGGTCTACTTTTAAACTCGGGGTGAAATTGAACCGCAACAAAATATTTATTTGATGCTATCTCTATAGCTTCTACTAGCGATCCATCCGGCGATAATCCGGAGATAGTAAGCCCCTTCTCGGTCATTATATCACGGTAGCTATTGTTAAACTCGTATCTATGGCGGTGTCGTTCGGCTATCTCCTGCTTTGCATATAGCTCACGCAACCTACTACCCTCTGTAGTATTACAGGGAAAAGAACCAAGTCGCATAGTGCCACCCTTATCGGTTATCGACTGCTGTTCCTCCATAATATGGACTACAGGATGTGGTGTAATCTCATCAAACTCGGCCGAATTAGCTTTATCTAAGCCACAGACAGTTCGTGCAAACTCCACAACTGCAATCTGCATACCGAGGCAGATACCAAGAAACGGTATATCATTCTCCCTTACAAACCGACAGGCCGCAATCTTGCCCTCTATGCCGCGCTCTCCAAAGCCGCCGGGTATTATCATTCCATCAATACCCACGAGGATTTTTGCAACATTATCCTGTGTAATGGTTTCACTGTCTACCCAACGAATATCCACCATCACGCCCTCGGCGTAGCCGGCATGTTGTAGCGATTCTATTATAGAAAGATAGGCATCGTGCAGCTGAACATATTTACCTACTATAGCGATGGTGACCTGCTTAGTGCGGCTGTAGATTTTGCTTAACATCTCCTTCCACTCGGTTAGGTCACAGGGCTTTGTATTAAGATTTAGCTCACGGCACACCACCTCATCAAGCCCTCTGTTATGTAGCATAACAGGTGCCTCATAAAGGCATGGAACTGTCTCGTTTTCTATTACACAGTCCCTCTTTACATTGCAGAACATAGAAAGTTTTTCGAGTGTATCGTCATCGATAGGTTCGTCTGCTCTGGTGATAATAATATCGGGTGAAATACCTATCGAGCGTAGCTCCTTCACCGAGTGTTGTGTAGGTTTGGATTTATGTTCACCACTCCATTTTAAATACGGAACAAATGTTACATGGATAAACAGGCAGTTCCCTGCCCCCACCTCTAACGATAGCTGGCGTATTGCCTCTAAAAAAGGCTGGCATTCTATATCTCCAGAGGTACCGCCTATCTCGGTAATAATTACCTCGGCACCGCTATGCTTTCCTCCATCATAGATAAATTGTTTTATCTCGTTTGTGATATGCGGTATTACCTGTACAGTTTTACCGAGATACCCGCCCTGCCTCTCGCGGGTTAGAACATTGTGGTAAACCCTACCGGATGTTAGGTTAGATAGCGTTGATAGGTCCTCGTCTATAAATCGCTCATAATGGCCAAGGTCTAGGTCGGTCTCGGCACCGTCATCGGTAACATAAACCTCACCGTGTTGGTAGGGGCTCATCGTGCCGGGGTCAACATTCATATAGGGATCAAGCTTTTGTGCCGCTACCTTTAATCCACGTTGCCTTAATAATCTACCTAAACTTGCAGCGGTAATACCCTTTCCAAGGCCGGAAACAACACCGCCGGTAACAAATATATATTTCGTCATATTTCAACTACACCCTCAAATACCTTTTTACAATCGCCTGTCATGAACACCGCATCATCTGTATAGTTTATAACAAGCTCTCCGCCTAAAAGCTCTACAGTTATATCGGTATTTTTTTCGCAGTGGCCGGCCTTTACTGCTGCCGCCACAACTGCACAGGCACCCGTTCCACAGGCAAGCGTTTCACCGCTACCACGTTCCCATACACGCATCTTTATGCATCTTTCCGAGATAATTTCGGCAAACTCAACATTAACCTGCTCCGGAAACAGCTTATCATTTTCTATCGCTGAACCTATCTTTTCGATATCAAGTGCATCGAGGGCACTGCTATCCCTCCAATCGAATATTACGGCATGTGGGTTGCCCATAGATACACAGGTAATATTGTATCTGCCTTTTCCTACCTTAACCTCACGGTTAATAACCTCATCACCCTCAAGTGATACAGGAATATTTTTAGGGTTAAATTCTGCCCTACCCATATCCACCTTAACCGAGGATACCTTACCATTCTGTGTATACATCTCTAATGTTTTTATCCCGGAGAGTGTATCTATCGTAATGGTAGTTTCGTTAACCATACCGTTATCGTAGAGATATTTGGCAACACAGCGAATAGCGTTACCGCACATCTTACCCTCACTGCCATCTAGGTTAAACATCCTCATTTTAGCATCGGCAACATCGGACGGAAGAATAAGCACTACACCATCCCCTCCTACACCAAAATGCCTATCGGCTATAAATACCGATAGCGATTCGGGGGATTCCAGCGGTAGCCCGCCTGTTGCTACATTGTCAAAACAGTTTAGGTAGATGTAATCATTACCGCAACCCTGCATCTTTGTAAACTCAAGATTCATCCTGACCTCTCTTAGGTTGTTAATATCAATTATTTCGGTGTTATACTCGGTATGTCCGGACTGGAGGCTGTCAACAAGTGCTGCTGCAGTATCTAGCGATGTTAGGCAGGGTATTCCAAGTTGGCAGGCCTTGCGCCTCATCTTAACCTCATCATTTGCCGGGTCTCGCCCACCCTCCGATGTTGAGATAATATAGGCAAGCTTGCCTCCCTCTAGTAGCGTCATGGTGTTATTCTCGCCGCTTACATGTATCTTATCAACCGCATTTACCTTAATACCGTAGGCACGGAGTGAACGTGCAGTGCCCTGTGTGGCATGTATATCAAAACCAAGCTTTTCAAACTCTTTTGCCGTTCGGCATATTTCTGATTTATCTCCATCACGTACCGTAATGAACACTCCACCCTCTTTGTGCATCTTATATCCGGCAGCTACAAGGCCTTTATATAGTGCCTCCTTAAGGTTGCGGCCTATACCAAGAACCTCACCGGTCGATTTCATCTCGGGGCCTAGATGTGTATCGAGGTCTATTAGCTTTTCAAAGCTGAAAACAGGAACCTTAACAGCAAAGTAGGGGGGGATTTTAGCTATTGGGTCGGTATAACCGAGATCCTTTAACTTCTGCCCTACGCTTACCCTTGTAGCGACATCACACATCGATATTCCGGTAACCTTGCTTATATATGGCACTGTACGAGATGCACGTGGATTTATCTCTATAACATAAACCTCACCCTCATGCAGGACATATTGAATGTTAACAAGCCCCACCACCTTGATTGCAAGGCAGAGCTTTTTTGTCATATCATACAGCTTTTTTGATAATGAATCTTCCACATTGACCGGTGGGTACACTGCAATACTATCGCCCGAATGAACACCGGTTCTCTCAACATGCTCGATAATGCCCGGTATTAATACATCACTGCCGTCACAGATTGCATCAACCTCTATCTCACGTCCTGAAAGATATTTATCTATAAGTATAGGATTTTCCTGCTTTTGAGATAGGATAATCCCCATATACTCCTCTATGTCATCACGCGTGAAGGCAATGATCATATTTTGACCACCAAGGACATAGGACGGCCTAAGAAGCACCGGATAGCCCAAAGCATCAGCCGCCTTTAAGGCTTCCTCGGTTGTCATAATGCAACTTCCCTTGGGTCTTAAAATATCATGCTCCTCAAGCAGTGTATCGAAACGCTCTCTATCCTCACACATATCGATACTATCGGCAGATGTTCCTATAATGTTAACACCATTAGCCTTTAGTGCCGAAGTTAGCTTAATTGCCGTACCACCACCAAACGATACGATTACGCCTATTGGTTTTTCAAGCTCGATAATACGCATTACATCGTCGATACACAGCGGCTCGAAATAGAGCCTATCGGCGGTATCAAAATCGGTTGATACTGTTTCGGGGTTGTTATTTATAACTATAACCTCATAGCCCAGATTTTTTAGTGACCAAACGCAATGTACACAGGCATAGTCGAACTCTATCCCCTGCCCTATTCGTATCGGGCCACTACCTAAAACTATTATGCGATCTTTTTTACTGTTCTTTACAAACGGCTCTGCCTCATTCTCCACACTGTTATCAATGGAATAGAAGTAAGGGGTTGCCGCCTCAAATTCACCTGCGCAGGTATCAACCATCTTGTAGGATAGTTCTTTACCGGGCATATAGCCATCTGCTATATTTTTTAGGCAGTGTAAAAACCAACGGTCAATCTTCGTAATATCGTACAGCTCATCTACAGTAATACCACGACAGATAGCCTCATAAACCACAAACAAACGTTGATCGGTAACGGTGGTCAACGCCTCCCTAATGGCCGAATCACTCTTGTTGGCAAGCCTTGGTAGCGATAGATCTTTAAGCCCTATCTCAGCTCCTCTAACCGCCTTAAGCAGTGCCGCCTCGAAGCTAT
>CAYJOX010000030.1:8221-11591 GCA_964371915.1 uncultured Oscillospiraceae bacterium | reverse complement strand
GTTTTTTTGACACTCTGAGGTGCGGTTATAACTACCGCACCTCCCTATTTATCACTGTATCTTTTTTTGCTTTTTCGTAGTTCGTTTATTTGCTGTTGATTTTTCGTTTTCGGCATACATCTTATCGGCACGGTTATAGAGGTAGTTTAGTGCATCTGAAAGGGTACCGAGGCTATCTATAAGCCCTTCTGCCACTGCATCGGCACCGTTGAGCACCGTTCCTACATCCATAACCAGCTGGTCGGTGTTCATCATTAGCTCTAAAAACCTTTTCTCGGTTATTCCGGAGTGCCTTCCTACAAAGCCGGTTATCCTATTTTGTATCTCCTGTAGATACTCCATACTTTGCGGTACTGCAAGCATTGTCCCGGAATGCCTTACCGGATGGACTGTCATCGATGCGGTGGGCACAATAAAGCTACAATCGGCAGATACTGCAAGCGGTATTCCTATAGAGTGCCCCCCTCCAAGCACAAGTGTTGCTGAAGGTTTTTGCACCCCTGCTATGAGTTCCGCTATAGCGAGGCCTGCCTCCACATCACCACCTACCGTATTTAAAATTACAAGCAACCCATCAATCTCGGGATCCTCCTCTATAGATATTATCTGAGGAATCACATGTTCATATTTTGTTGTCTTTTGATTTTGGGGCGCAATTGTATGCCCCTCTACCTGGCCGATAACGGTTAGGCAGTGAATAGCCCTTCTTCCTTTTGTTTTAAATACACTACCGCTTTCTGCAATTGCATCCATGCTGTGTGTTTCTTGCATAATAATTTCTCCTTGTTTTTAGTGTAAAAATGTTGGTGATTTTATGTAGTATACCCTATATTTTATAACATCATGTAAAATATACATTTTTTGGTTGCAAATTAAAAGATATAATGTTAGAATATAAATTATATTAGGCTGTAGTTAGTTGCAGCCATTATTATTGTCAGATAGAAATCACATGAGGTGGGGATTGTTTAAAAAGCTATGGCGAAGCTCCGAGGGTGTGAGTGCTCCTCATAACAAGGAAACCGAAACTAACCGAACACGCATTATGGCTGTACCTGATCTAATCTATCTTCCGCTTAGGCAACATATAGGTGCACCAACAAAGGCTGTTGTCAGCAAGGGTGATAAGGTTCAGGTCGGCACAATGGTTGCAGAGGCAGGCGGCTTTGTCTCCAGCCCTATCTTTAGTAGCGTTTCCGGCACCGTTAAAGATATTGTCGATATGCAGTTTATTGCCGGCAAGGAAAAGTGTATTGTCATAGAATCAGATAAAGAGCAAACCATGGCGGCGGAAATAGCACCGCCCAAGGTTAACGATTATAACGACTTTGTTAAAGCCATAGCCGGTAGCGGGCTTGTTGGCCTTGGAGGGGCAGGGTTTCCCACCGCTGTAAAACTTTCTCCAAAAAGTTTAACAGCTATAGACACCTTAATAATTAATGCCGCAGAGTGTGAGCCATATATTACAGCCGATAACAGGGAAATGCTTGAATGTCCCGACCATGTTATGGCCGGTATTGTTTTGGTCAAACGATTTTTGGGCATTAAAAATATTATAATTGGAATAGAGCGCAATAAACCTGAGGCGGTCGATCTTCTCTTTAGCCTTGCGGCAGGCGATAAAAACATAATGGTTGTCCCTCTTGAAACACGTTACCCACAGGGTGCAGAAAAGGTGCTTATTGAAACAACCACCGGCCGTGAGGTTCCGATAGGCGGTCTGCCGTCCGATGTAGGCGTTATAGTTTTAAATGTAGCTACGGTTTCATTTATATCAAAATACATTGAAACCGGCATACCGCTAATCAGTAAACGTATAACCATAGACGGTGATGCCATAACAAGCCCCCAGAACCTAGAGGTTTTAATCGGTACACCCATTAAAGATATAATAGACTTCTGCGGTGGCTTTTCAAAACCTGTAGGTAAGACATTAATGGGTGGCCCAATGATGGGCATTGCGGTCCCTAACATTGATCTGCCTATACAAAAACAAACAAACGCAATAGTTATCCTATCCCAGAAACTTGCACAACCTCCTGCAAGCAAGCCATGTATCCGTTGTGGCAGATGTCTATCTGCTTGCCCTATGGGCCTATCCCCTGTTGAAATCTCTGATGCTTATGAGATTGAGGATGTTGAGGAACTAACTGTTCTACAGATTGCAAGCTGTATAGAGTGTGGTTGCTGTTCATTTACCTGCCCTGCAAAGCGTCCGTTAACACCTATAATGAAGCTTTCTAAGGTTATGCAAAGAGGGAGGAGTTAAGCTGTGAATGAAAAACTATGGGCGAGTTCCTCGCCTCACCTACGCGATAATATAACAACACGGCAGATAATGTTCAAGGTGTTATTAGCTTTAATGCCTGCAGTTGTTGCATCATCGATAATATTTGGCTATCGTGCAGCTGTGCTTATTGCTGTTACGGTATCGGCCTGTGTTGCGTTTGAGGCAGTATGGGCAGTGATAATGAAAAAAGAGCATACGGTAGGCGATCTATCCGCTGTTGTAACCGGTGTGCTTTTAGCATTTAATTATCCGGCAACGCTACCTATCTGGATGGCTATTGTAGGCGCATTTATTGCTATAGTGGTTGTTAAGATGCTGTTTGGCGGTATAGGCAATAACTTTGCAAATCCAGCAATTGTTGCCAGAATTGTCCTTTCGCTTTCTTTTACTGCGGCTATGACTAACTATCCGTACGTTGCATCGGTTACCTCGGTAGAGGCTTTAGCCGGTGCAACCCCCTTTGTAGCCGCTCAGACGGTAAGCGTACAGTATGCCGACCTACTTATAGGCACGCACAGTGGTGTTCTTGGAGAAACCAGTACCATAGCACTACTTATGGGCGGAATATATCTTATAATGACAAAGGTTATCTCCCCTGCCATACCGGTTGTATATATCGGAGTTACGCTTCTATTCTCTGTATTTTTTGGCACTAATTTTATACTTGAGTTTGCAGGCGGCGGTTTGATGCTCGGTGCATTTTTTATGGCTACCGACTACACTACCTCTCCCTATACATTAAGAGGTAAGATAATGTACGGCCTTGGCCTTGGAATTATTACCGGGCTAATACGCCACTTTGGCAATATGACCGAGGGGGTATCATACGCCATACTGATAATGAACATCCTTGTTCCCTATATAAATAAACTTACACGCCAAAGGTTATTAGGAGGTAAAGGACTTGTCAATTTCAAAAAATAATAAATCCGATTTAGTAGATGAAAATATTGAAGCAGTCGAGGTAATTACTACCGAAGAGCTTGCCGTGGAGACTATCGACGAGGCTACCGAGGAGACTACCAAGGAGACTACCAACGAGGCTGCCGAGGAGACTACCAACGAGGCTGCCGAGGAGAC
>CAYJOX010000030.1:0-8121 GCA_964371915.1 uncultured Oscillospiraceae bacterium | reverse complement strand
ACGAGGCTGCCGAGGAGACTACCAACGAGGCTGCCGAGGAGACTACCAACGAGGCCGCCGAGGAGACTACCAACGAGGCCGCCGAGGATACTGCCGTCGAGGCCGCCGAGGAGAAAGCGGATAACTATCTACCTCCTGTAACTGTTAGCAACAACTCGCCAGCTTCTTCTGATATTGCAGAGCCGGCAGAAAATAAATGGGTTGGACGAGCTTTACCAGTTGCTGTTCTATGTGCTATCTGTATGATTTCCGCACTCTTACTAAGCCTTACAAATAGCATTACTAAACCTATTATTGATGGAAATACCGCTTCGGCGGAGCAGGAAAGCATGCGTCTGCTTATTCCTGATGCGGATGATTTTACAAAGCTTGAACTTCCGGAAGATTTAGCACCGCTTGCCGATGCAGCCTATGTCGCCCTAAGCGGCGAGGAGGTTGTTGGTTATATTGTTTCGACCGCATCTAAAGGGTATGGTGGCGATGTTCCGACGCTTGTTTCTTTTGACGGTGAAAAGGCGGTAGGCGGTATCAGCATCGGCGCTAACAGTGAGACCCCCGGAATCGGCGATAGAATATATGACGAGGCATTTTTAGGCCAATTTATAGGCCTTACATCCGAGCTTGCCACGACAGAGTTTGACGGAATAAGTGGTGCGACATACTCCTCCGGCGCAGTTTATGAATCGATAAACAAGGCGATATTAGTGCTTAATTCATTAGATGCGGAGGGAGAATAAAAGATGATAGATAGAGTTAAAGACCTTTTTGTAAAAGGTGTGTTGCTTGAAAATCCTGTTCTACGTTTGATAATAGGAGTATGCCCTACCCTTGCGGTAACGACAATGGCATTCAACGGCCTTGGAATGGGCGTGGCGGCCACATTTGTACTTGTGTGCTCTAACATTGTTGTATCGGCACTCAGAAACGTTATACCAGATAAGGTGAGAATACCTGCTTATATAACCATTATCGCAACATTTGTAACGGTAGTGCAGATGGTAGTAAAAGCCTTCCTGCCGGAGCTTGACGCGGCACTCGGAATATTTCTTCCACTTATAGTTGTTAACTGTATAATACTCGGCCGCGCCGAAATGTTTGCATCTAAAAACAATGTTTTCTACAGCGCTATTGACGGTATCTCCATGGGTATAGGATTTACTATTACACTGGTGTTAATGGGCGGAATCAGAGAATTGCTCGGTGCGGGCACCCTGTTCTCTATTCCAATTACATCAGAATTTATCGAGCCTATGGCTATATTTGCAGCCCCTGCAGGTGGATTCTTTGTTTACGGTATACTCATAGCCCTTGCTTTACAGCTGGAAAAGATACCGTTTTTTGGCCCTGCACCAAAAAATCACAGCTGTATAGGCTGCCCGAACGAAACCGGTTGCCCTGCATTTGAGCGCGAAGGAGATTTACACACAGCTATTTCTGAGAATGTCGATGAACCACGACATTCAACCGATGTGGTAAACATTACGGCAGAGCAAGCCGAAAATCAAAATTATGATAACGACAAAGATAAAGAGGAGGTGAAATAATGGGTGCAGAACTTGCCGTAATCTTTTTTGGCATGATACTGGTTGATAACTATGTACTTGTTAAGTTCCTTGGTATCTGTCCATTTTTAGGGGTATCTAAAAAACTCAATTCTGCCTTTGGTATGAGCTGTGCCGTTATTGCGGTAATGGTGCTTGCAACAGCAGTTACCCACCCACTATATACCTATGTACTATTCCCATACGGGCTTGAGTATCTTTCAACCATTAGCTTTATCCTTGTTATTGCAACGTTGGTTCAGCTAGTTGAGATATTGCTGAAAAAATTCATCCCTCCGCTTTATAATTCACTTGGAATCTATCTACCGCTTATTACCACAAACTGTGCCATACTGGGTGTTACACTTTTAAATATCGAGAGTGGTTATACCTATTTAGAAAGCCTTATCTGTGCCGCAGGTGCCGGCCTTGGCTTTATGCTCGCAATGGTTCTTTTTGCAGGGGTTAGGCGTAGACTCGAAAACTCCAATCCACCTAAATCATTTGTAGGGCTACCGATAACTCTTGTATCGGCAAGTATTGTCTCTCTTTCTTTCATGGGATTTGGTGGTATTATCGAAAATATTTTTAGTTTTTAGGAGGAGCAGATGACAATACTTGTACCCATTGTGGTTATCGTTGCAGTTGGTGCTGTTGGCGGTGTAATATTAGTTGTTTTTTCTGAACTTTTCGACGTTCCAAAGGATGAAAAGGTCGAAAGGCTAGAAAATGCTCTGCCAGGTGCTAACTGTGGTGCCTGTGGTTTTGCCGGATGTTCCGACTATGCCTCGGCAATAGCGAGTGAGAAGACCGACAAATTAAACCTATGTACCCCGGGTGGAAATGATGTTGCCGCTGTGCTTGGAGAGATAATGGGGCAGGCGGTAGACAACGTTGAGACAAAAAAAGCCGTTGTCCGTTGCCAAGGTAATTATGATAACACAAGTGATAAATACCTATATAGCGGTGTAATAAGCTGCTTTGCATGTGCTACGCTTTTTGGTGGCAGAAGTACCTGTAGCTACGGATGTTTAGGGTATGGTGATTGTAAGATAGTGTGCAAGTTTGATGCAATTGTAGTAGATAACGGCCTTGCAACAATAGACATGAGCAGGTGCACCGGGTGTGGTGCCTGTGTTAATGCCTGCCCAAAAAGTATAATATCGCTAGTATCCGGTAACCGAAAACCCGTTGTTTTATGCGCCAATAAAGATAGGGGTAATATAACCCGCAAGGCGTGTAGCGCCGGATGTATAGGCTGTATGAAATGTACTAAGGTATGTCCTACCGCCCCAAAGGCCATCGCCGTTAAAGATAATAATGCTATTATAGATCAACAGCTGTGTACCGGCTGTGGCAGTTGTAGCGGATCATGTCCGGTTAAATGCATATCCGAGCCGGTTAACCAGTTGTAGACAAAATTAAATATATACAAAATTATAGGATGATTTTTTAGCACGCTTAAGTGTTGCAAAGTCATCCTATTTATAGTATAATGATTCTGTAACAAATTTTGTTTTTAAAGGCCTAACCGTCTATGACCAAAAGATACTTAGTTATATTATTAATAATAGGTATATTCCTGTCGGGATGTTCCGATTCAGGGGATGTGCCGACCGGTGGGCTTTCACTCCCCTTTCTTGCAGAGGAGGATGAGCCCCTTGAACCCTTACCTACAACACCTATAAGGGATGCACTGGATGTTACCCCCAGAATACCAACGGCAGACGGCATTTCGGTTTTTAGCTCCCCCTATGTAAATATTGATTACTCTAACAGCTCTAAAGGCTACATCATGGTAGAATATGTGGGCACCCATACCGGCAAGATAAAGTTCAGGGTCATCGACGAAGCAGGCGAGGTATACACATATGATCTCCATGGCAAGACAGGGTATCAAGCATTCCCTATCACCTCCGGATCCGGAACCTATACGTTAAACACCTATGAGCAATCCTCCGGAACAGAGTATTATGTTGTGGATACACAACTTTTAACGATATCACTAGAAGACGAATTTTTGCCCTTCTTGTACTCCAACCAATATGTGGATTTCAGTACCGATACCATAGCCGTTATCGAGGCTCAAAACCTTTATACCTATACCGCTAATGATATGGAGTTTATCGAGAGGGTATTTGAGTATACTCAACAGAGCATAACCTATGATTATGATAAGGCAGAGCAGGCGGCAAATGGTGAGATTGCCGGCTATCTACCGGTACTCGACGAGACAATAAGCACCGGTTATGGCATATGTTTTGATTATGCATCGGTAATGACAGCTATGTTACGTTCGCAAAATATACCAACAAAGCTTGTTATCGGCTATGCCGGGGATATTTATCATGCATGGATAAGCGTTTATACACCGGAAACAGGTTGGGTAGGAATAATCGAGTTTAACGGAGTTGAGTGGAGCTTAATGGATCCAACCTTTACCGATAACGGTAGCGATCATAGGATCAGGAGATAACTATGCAGAAAAATACACCTACTAAACAGCTTTCCTACGCCGACCTTTCAACATTTTGTGAGCAGATGGGGTTAATTCTTGGATCTGGATTAACGGTGATTGAAGGTTTTTACATTATGCTTGAGGAGGCACATGATTCTGATTCAAAAGCTCTTTTCAATACAATCATTAACGAGCTTGAAATCGGTAACCAACTTTCTGCCGCACTATTAAAGGCAGAGGTTTTCCCCTCCTATATGCTCACCATGTTACAGATAGGTGAGATTTCCGGGCGCCTTGAAACGGTGTTTAACTCTCTTGCCCTTTATTACGCAAGGGAAGATAGCCTTCGTAAAACAATTAAACACTCAGTAACATATCCGCTTGTTATGGTTGTTATGATGTTACTTGTAATCTCTGTTCTTGTGATAAATGTAATGCCGATATTTAACTCGGTATTCCAGCAGCTAGGTAGCGAGATCACCGGTTTTTCAAGGGTTGTTATGGATATCGGTACTGTCGTATCAAACAATATAGTCGTTTTAATAGCGATACTTGCACTACTTGTTATCATTGTTTTATTAGGTGTTTTTACAAAAAAAGGCAAAGAAATTTCTAAAAAATTAAGGGAGCATTCCATCTTTACAAGGGGAATTGTAGAAAATATTTCGGTTGCAAGGTTCGCCGGCGGGCTATCCTTAATGCTTTCGAGCGGCCTTGATACCGATGAAAGTTTAGGCATGGTAGAAAAGATGGTTGATAATGCCAGCCTTAAACAAAAGATTTCATCTCTTCGCAAGGATATGGAGGAAGGCAAACCCTTTGCTAACGCCATGATAGAGAATAAAATTTTTGCCGGTGTGTATGCAAGAATGCTTGCTGTAGGATTTAAAACCGGCAAGGTAGATAGTGTAATGCAGAGTATCTCAACACGCTATGATGATGATGTTACAAGGCGGCTTGAAAATATTGTTTCCATTATAGAGCCGACTATAGTGGCGATACTATCGGTAATTGTAGGTGCAATTTTACTTTCCGTAATGTTGCCCTTAATGAGTATTATTTCTCACATGGGTTAAGTTAATGAAATTTTTACAATCCAAAAAAAATTATATAATAAATATCGCAGTATTTGCTATAATTTTGGCGGTAGTTTATTGGGGCCTAACATCACTGGATGGCACCAGTGATGAGCTTGCACTACAAACCTTAGAGGATGCCATAACACGTAGTTGCACCCATAGCTATGCCACCAACGGAGCCTATCCGTCTAGCTTAGATAGCCTTATTGAAAGCTATGGATTGCAGATCGATACCGATAAGTACATAGTACATTATGATGCATTTGCACCAAACATCATGCCGGATATTACGGTTTTACATAGGTGATTATGAAGATAAACATTAAGCAAAATAAACATACTGTAGACATGCTGTTTACGTTATCCCTTTTTGCGGTTTTTGCTGTAACCGCTCTGTTACTTGTGTTTTTTGGTACAGGGGTGTACGAAACCATTGCACAGGATATGGAAAGCGAATTTACATCAAGAACGGCAATATCATATCTTAAAAAACAGCTGAACCAAAACAACACTGTAGGTAGTATCTCAACCGGCGAACTTGAGGGCGATAGTGAAGTGCTAATGATAAAAGAGACACTTCCGGAAGGCGATTTTATACGCTATATCTATCTACATGACGGCCATCTCTGCGAGCTTTTTACCAAAGCCGAAATAACTCCCACAAAGGCTGCTGGGCAACCACTGCTCGAGATAAGCAGCTTTGATATAGAAAAGGTTGATGGACTATACTTTTTTACGGTGGCAGATAAAAACGATAGCATAATGTCACTTGCAATATCAACACTTTAAGGAGACCGTAGATGAGAACACACTCAAAATCCGGCCTGTTTTTAATAGAGTTAATAATTTCAATCCTGTTTTTCTCTATCTGTTCGGTTGTATGTGTAGAACTTTTTCTAAAAGCACATACCATTGCACAGGAAAGCATTAAGCGCAACAGTGCAGTAGCCGCGGCCCAAACAGCGGCTGAAATATATCGTGAGGGTGGGTTGCCTCTTTTAATCGAGATGACCTCGGCCGAGGAAACACACTGTGCTTATTTCTGTGATTTTGACAGTGCAGGTACCTTCACAAAGGATGGTAGCTTTCATGCAAAATTCACCGAAACTATAGAGGGCGGCCTTTACACTTTAAATATAGAACTTTTTGACAGCGACCGAATACTGTATGATTTAAATGCAACCGTTTATCAACCGGATAGGAATTAGTAATTATGAATAAGCCGCAACAGATGGGGGTACCTATAGGCACAAGTCTTTTGCTTGTGGTGTTTGTTCTGCTGGCATTAATAACCTTTGCAACCTTATCACTTGTTTCAGCTAATTCTGACAACAATCTAAGCCAAAATGTTGCAGATACAACAAAGGAATTTTATGCGGCTGATGCCCAGGCACAGATAAAGCTATCAGAAATACACAAAATACTTATGGGCACATCCTCAGATAATATGTCGGATTTGTATGATGAACTAAAAGAAAGCTTATCCGGCTATACAGTAGAAATGAATAATGATAAAATACTTGTATCATTTGACACCCCTGTGGATGAGCAGGAAAGTATACATAGTGAGATTAGTGTAAATCTTGATGGTAGCTATGAGGTTACTAAGTGGCAACTACTATATACAGAGGAATGGGAAAGCAGTACAGCGTTTCCAGTTTTTCAATAGATTTAAGAGGTAGGAAATGGATTTTGCAGCATTAGTTCAGGGTATCGTTCAGCGTGGTGCTTCTGACATCTTTATTATTTCCGGGCTTCCTATAACTGCTAAGGTTAAAGGAAGCATGGCGATATTCACCGATCAATTTTTAAAACCGGATGATACCGCCGCAGTTATTAAGCAGATATATGAATATGCCGGCAATCGTGATATGTCAAGGCTTATAGACAAAGGGGATGATGATTTCTCCTTTGCTATAAAAAACCTATCCCGTTTTAGGGTTAACACCTATAAGCAACGAGGAACACTCGCTGCTGTTATTAGGGTAATCACCTTTAAACTCCCCCACCCTACCGAGCTTCATATACCACAGGAGATTATGAACATCTGTCGTAATGAGCGTGGCTTTGTTCTTGTTACAGGTGCAGCAGGCAGTGGTAAAAGTACAACACTTGCCTGCATGATAGACGAGATTAACCGTAGCCGTCAACAGCACATCATAACACTTGAAGATCCTATCGAATTTTTGCACCCTCACAGCAGTAGCATTGTATCGCAACGTGAGGTTAACCTCGATACCGAAAGCTTTGTTATGGCACTGCGTAGTGCTTTAAGGCAAAGCCCTGATGTAATATTAATTGGTGAACTTCGAGACAAGGAGACTATCGAGGTTGGAATGACAGCGGCAGAAACTGGCCATCTAGTGCTATCAAGCCTTCATACAACAGGAGCCGGTGCCACAATAGATCGTATTGTCGATGTATTCCCTCCAGATCAACAACATCAAATACGGTTACAGCTTGCCATGGTATTAACGGCAATTGTCTGTCAACAACTTGTGCCAACTATAACAGGAGAACGGGTTCCTGCCTTTGAAATTATGACAGTTAACCCTGCTATTAAAAACCTTATTCGTGAAAATAAAATACATCAAATAGACAACCTACTTAACACTTCCTCACTCACAGATGGAATGCAAAGCATGGATAAAAGCTTGTTAAATCTATTACAGGCAAAATCAATAACAAAGGAAAATGCACTTGCCTATTCATCTAATCCAGAGCTAATGGCAAGGAAAATCGCAGCGCTTGGTATATAGATAATTTTTATTAATTAGAATACACCAAAAAAACAAAAAAAGTATTGAAATAGCAATCTTGATATGATATAATAACAAAGTCGGTAAAACCGGCTTTATATGCGGACATGGTGGAATAGGCAGACACGTTAGCTTGAGGGGCTAATGAAAGAAATTTCGTGCAGGTTCAAGTCCTGTTGTCCGCACCATTTTGAGTAATCATAACCCAAGTGAGGGTGTGGTTACTCAATTTTTTCTGTGTAAATATATTTGTTTGTGTTTGTTTTTAGGCTACGACCATGTAG
>CAYJOX010000029.1:0-11757 GCA_964371915.1 uncultured Oscillospiraceae bacterium | reverse complement strand
TGGTCGGTTGTACTGCTTATCTACCTAGTTATGAGCTTTGCTTTAGGTAACTGGGGAAGTAGCTGGATAATATGGCCCGTTGCCGGTATACTTTCCGGAATAATAAAGACATTATTTGAAATAGGAGATGCAGATGAGTAGAAAAGGTGTGCTTTATATAAAGCTAACTGTATTAATATTAACATTGATAGTGGTGTTAGCCATAGTGTTTACAGGTTTTTTTGGTAGGTTTAACATGTTTGGCTTTGATGTATTGAACAACTCCTTTATCGATGGGGAGGCCACGCAGGAACAGCAAAGCTTTGAGGATATAGATAAGATTGTGGTTTACAGCTACTCCCTGCCGGTAACGGTAAGGCAGGCAGAGCGTGACGATGTTCTGATGATCGATAGTACAACCGTATCTGGTTTTAACGCATCAACTGTAGAGGATAACAGCTATAAGGTTGAGCAGGGGGTGCTGTATTTTGAGCAGGGAGAGCCCAAAAATTACTTTTTCGGTTTTAACTCTGCTACTGTTAGGGGTGAGATAGTTTTTGAGGTGCCACAGGATGTAGAGATTGAATACGATATAAGCTCGGTAAGTGGCGGTATTTTGGTAGATGCCCCCTCGAAGGGTGAGCTTGCGATAGATAATGTGAGTGGCTCTATCGATATTAGCTATGGTGGCGATGACCTAAATATAAATAATGTGAGTGGTAGTATAGATGTTATGCAACCGTTCGATACCCAAAATATAAAAACGGTTAGCGGGAGTATAGACACACATTGTGATACCGATAGCACCCTGCTTAGGGTGGAAAGTGTAAGTGCGAGCATAGACATTACACTTTCGCAGGGCGTTAACTACGAGGTAAAGCACGACTCTATATCGGGTAGCATAAACGATAGCTATGATGGCGGGGACGATAGCAATAGCAATGTTTTAGAGATTATAAGCTCCTCGGTTAGTGGGTCGGTTAATATTAACGATTAACGGTGTAACAGATAAAAGAGGGATAACAGCTATATAAAGATGCTGTTATCCCTCTTAATATACGATAGGCTTTCAGGCTATTTTATCTTGTTTAGTACCGGCATTGTTAGCCTTAAAAGTGTTGCGGTTACAGCCCCTGTTACTACAGAGGATATTCCTAAAATAGGTATATTTGCATAGGCCAGTAATGGGCTGTAGAGTAGTGCCACCACTATCAGCTGGCCTAGGTTATGCGCTAGGGCCGACAGTACACTTAATAGTAGGTAGGATATGTCTTTGCGGCTTATAGCCATTAAAAACAGCATTACCAAAATACATAACAAAAACCCGCTGAAGCTTAAAAGCCCTGCAACAGGGCCGCGAGTTATAACTACAAATATGCTTTTAAGTATGCCTATCGATATAGCCGTGCGCCTATCAACCGCTATTAATGAATACATTATTACTATGTTTGAGAGCCCGAGCTTAACCCCGTAACCCGGTAGAGGGAATAGCATCTCCACTAAAGATAATGCCACTGCAACGGTAAAAAGCATTGCTGTTGTTGTAATTTTTTTATATCTCAATGCCTACCTCACTACAATATCGGTGTTCTCGCCGCCTACCGTAACAACGGTGCCGTTTGGTAGGCAGGCCGCTATCTCGCCAGAGTGTGATAAAAGCCCGGAATGAATACAAACCTTATCGGGGCAGTCGGAGGCGATAAATTTTATTCCTCCCGCTCCATAAGCCAGCACTACATTTTCGTTATGTGGCATCGCCACCTCCTGCCCATCCCCCTCTAACCTTAACTCCATAATCTGCTCGCCGTTATACTCGACAGCCGCTAGGGTGGCGGCATCATCCGGCTTTAGAATAAAATACAATATTACAAATATAATGGCAATTATTGCAACTATGGCAATATCCTTTTTTTTTGCAAACTTCATCTGTTCTACCTTGTTTTTATCTTTTTAATATCACTGCCCGGCAACGATATAGCTATCGCTTGAATATAGTAATGTGAAGTTCTGTAGGTTATAATCCCCTTGATTATATAGCAACAGATAGTCCGCCTTGTTAGATTGCTCTAAAACCTCTGTATCGTATGTTTCACAACCTCTCTCGGAGAGTGCGGAAATTATTGTGCTACCTAACAGGTGGTCGGTTGCCACTGCCGAGCCCTCCGGCGTATTATCTCTAATATAGCTAACTGCCTCGATCAGCTCCGGCTCTAACATCTGCTGCTCCGGATAGCTAAAATAACCAAAACTTTGAAGCTGCAACGAAACACCACCTATAAGCAGTAGGGATATATTAAATACACCTATGGCCATGGATGTTATAACTGCGGCCTTTACTAGCGGCGCCCTGTAGGCGAACATCTTTGCCGCTAGGATAGAGCCGAAAAGCATGGAGAGTGAGGATAAAACCTCATATCCGCCATCCAACAAAAAGGCGCATACTGCCGATATTAGCGAGGCGAAAATAAGGGTTGTAGTGCCAAAACCGGTAGTGCTTAATCTTTTAAACATCGATGTAAAGCCCTTTATCAAGGCAGGAAAGATAGGAAGGAGTGCCGCTAATATTGCTATCACAAAACCTATAGGCAGAAGTATATAGTACAGGATGGGGGAGACTATATAGCTACTGCGCAGTAGGCTATCTATCTGTAGCCCCTGTGGCAGGCCGGGTGCTAGGGATATGGTTGAATAAAAATTAAAACATAGGATGGCAAATATTGCGGTGATAGCTAGTAACAATAACAATAGATTTGTATTGCGCCTTCCGGTAGCAAGCTGTACGGCACAGCTTAGCAGTAGTGTTAGAAGAAGAATTCCGGCATAGGAGGGCTCGAATAGGCAGACGACAATATACCCCGCTATAGCTGGTAATAGGGCAAGAGGTTTCTTGCTTGCAACAGCCCTTTCGGCAGACAAAACCACCGATGCGGTTACGGCTAAAGCTAAAGCCTTGCTGCCGCTATAGAGTATATCTTCACCGGCAAACAAACCACCATCAAGGCCGGGGAGAGTAAAGGGGGAGCAAAGCAAAAATATAAGCACGGCAAACAGTGCTTTTCCTTGGTTTTTAAGTAGCCTGTCGGAAAGGTCGTACAATGAAATACACAAAAGTAACAGGGAAAAGATAGGTAGATAAAAGGAGGTTATGCTATAAAACGGTTGCCCGGTAATAGCCTTGATGGCCGATGCGGTAAGGTTGAAGATATCAAGGTTGCCGGAGCTGCCGTTTAGTTGAGCTGCCGCTGTAGTGTATACCGATATATCGGATAACGGCACAGCGCTAAATATAGGCAGGGCGACCGCCGGTAGTATGGCTAGCGAAAAGATAAAGATAGGCAGGGCTGTAAAATATAATGTGTTAAGCTTTAAAGAGGCTCGCCCGCCTAGTAGGTTGAAAAGCCCTGCGCCGCCAAGTAGAGGGGGCAAGGCCCAAAACAGTGCATATAGGCCGGTTGATACATTTAGGCTATATATAGCTAAAAATAAAGCCATGCCTATCGATATTGATGCCCCGAGCAGATGCTCGTTTATCTTGCAGATGTTGCATATATAAACGCCGGGCAGAATAATATAGAAGATAAATATTAAGGCAACAAAAATTGCGGCAAGCACCGAGCCGCCACTCCACAGTAGTAGGCAGCAAAAGGCGGTTATTGCCGCTGTAAAGATTATTCTGTTGCCAAAAAATCCTTCCATTATACCTTAAATCGGTTGTTGCTCTGTCTCTTTAATATCTGCCTCTACCACTCTTTTTTGTTGGCTTGCAGATGCAAGCGCTATCGCCGCAATACAGCTAAGCATAGAGCTACCACCGGCAGAAAACAGCGGCAGTACAATGCCGACAACCGGTATGAGTGCTAGGTTCATAGCTATATTAATGGCGGCCTGGCCTATAATTAACATAAAGATACCGATAACTAGTATTCTATCACGGTTGTTTTCACAGCGGGATGAGAGTATTAGCAACCGTATGCCTATAAAGCAAAGTAATAGTATAGCCGCTAGCATTCCCACAAGGCCGAGAGATTGACCTATAAAGGAGAAGATAAAATCGTTATGGCTGTTTGGTACGTAGTAATGCTCGACATCAAAAAGCCCTACACCGTACAGCCGCCCAGAGCCGATTGCCGTCACACTCCTTGTCTGCTGGAACATTATATCGGGGTATGCCTCGGGGTCAAGTAGCCCGAGTATTCTCTCCTGTTGGTAGGGCCTTAACATATCAAAGCCTACCGTAATAAAAAAGGTAGCTGCCGCAATAAAGGTGCCTAAAATATAAAATACATTTAGGCCGGCGGCGATTATCATTCCAAGGGCAATTACAGCAATAACTATCGCCGCACCGTCATCCCCCTGTAGGTGGGCAACCGCCATAATAGTGCCTATATGTAAAACTGCAAGCAGTAGCGGTATAGGCCTGTTTATCCTACCTTTAAAATAGTTTAATTGCATGGCAAATGTTGCTATAAATACCACCTTGTACAGCTCGGTGGGTTGAAAACTAAGCCCGGGCATTATCGATATCCATGCCTGCGCCTCGCTGTCCCCCGGGGCATAGCCTACTACAAATGTAGCTACTACAAAAATTGCAGCGGCCGCAGTTATTATATACCAGTATCTAAAAAGCCTTTCGAGACCCAAGATGGTAATAAACAGTGTGGCTGCAATGCCTAGGATAACTGCACCTATCTGAATATAAACATCATCATAGTTTGTAAAGAATGAGTGGTTTACCGAAAACAGCACTACCACCGACATTGCACAGCAAAGCAGAGTTGCCGTTAGCAGTGGGATATCTACCGTTAGCTTTCTGGTGCCGCTGTAATTTTCTTTCATCTAACCCCTTTAATAGATATATATCGCGATGCAGAGATAGTGTAGTATGTTACCACCTAGAACAAAAAGATGCCAGATTGAGTGCATAAACTTTTTGTTTATCGAATAGAAAACTATACCGCCTGTATAGGATAAGCCTCCGGCGATAAGCAGGATTATTCCCGGTAAAGGTAGGTTTCTTGCTATATCCGGCATAAGCAGAACGGCGGCCCAGCCCATTATTACATATAAAACTAGGGAAAGCTTTTCAAAACGTTTAAGGGCGAAAACCTTTAACAGGATGCCTATTATCGAGCAGGCCCAGAGAACCCAAAAGATAATGAACGCAACCGTGTTGCCCCTTAAAAGCACTAGGGTGAAGGGGGAGTAGGTGGTGGTTATCAGGATAAAGATACTGCAATGATCCATTATTCTGAAAAAACGTTTAAGCTTTGGGGAGGGGAATGCATGGTAAAGGGTGCTCATACAGTAGAGGAGAACCATGCCAAAGCCGAAGAGGCTAGCCGAAACAACACCAACCCAATCACTTTCGTAGGCGGCAATGGTTACGAGTGCGCCGGTGCCAAGCAGTGCAAGTATCGTACCAACGCCATGTGTTACCGAGTTGAATATCTCCTCTCCCACTGTGTATAACTTATGCTTTATAGACATTTTAAATCTATCCTTTCGTAGTATGTATATGGGACACTCTAAAACTGCACCACCGCCGAATAGATAGGCTGACCCAGTGCCCTGAATTTTTGCTCATATTCTGTCATTATAGAAAGTTCCTCGAACGGTGAACATTCCTGTAGCTGTTCGGTTTTAAATAGGATAGTGAGATTGCACTGCTCAAAATATTTTAGTGAATGGCGATATAGCTGTTCGTCATCGGTTTTAAAATAAAGCCGTGCATCCTGCGTTAAAAAGTTTTGGTAACGTTTAAGCAGTGCGGGGTAGGTTAATCGGCGGCGATTGTGGCTACGCTTAGGCCAAGGGTTACAAAAAAATATAAATAAATTTTCCACCCTATCCTCTGCGGATAATACCTTGTCTATATCGTATGCATCAAAGCTACAAATGCGCAGATTGGGGGTATCTTCAAAGGTTTCGGCTATCATTCTGCAGCTGCCTACAAGAACATCGCGGCTTTTGTCTACCGCTAAAAGGTTTTTATCGGGGTAGTTTTTAGCAAACTCGGCCGAGAATCTTCCAAAACCACAGCCAAGCTCAAGCGATAGCGGTTGCGGTGTGTGGAACTTATCCTGCCACATCCCCCTGCAATCCTCTGGGCTTTTGATATAAAAAGAATGGTTTGGCAGTGCCGCCACCGCCTTTGGTTTGTGCCTTAGTCTCATAATGTACAAATTTTCCTAATTTCTATGTTACAATTTTACCACAAATTTATGTTATTGTCTATTCAAAATACCTTTTATATGTTAAAATAACGATATACAGACTATAATAATGGGAAAATATGAAGTTATTGCGAAATGCATTGTTAATAATAGTTGCCATATCTCTCGTAGCTTGTTCAGCCGCGCCTACACAGCAACCTACCGTGACGGTTACTGCCCCTACCGAGGATTATGAAAGCTCGGCAAAGGAGCTTTCGGTTGCGGTTACCTCTAACCTGCTTACCGCTGTAGAGCCACTTTTAAACCTTTATGGAACGCTTGAGGGGATAGAGGTTACGATAAACGAGATATCGGATGGGGCTGATAACCTGAGCTTTGCCTCACAGGTGGAGGGTAATGGGCTGATTATAGCCGATAATATCTATAATATAACCGCACTTGCCCAGAACGATAAAGTTATAAACATTTCACAGCTGGAATCGCCCTTGCTTGCATCACTTGCAACCCAGGTTCCGGATTACCTTTATTCGGCCGATGATGTTGCATTCCTACCGGTAGGGATTGATGGATATGCATATCTTTGTAATACCGAGCTTCTTGGCAACATATTATCGGAGGATAACAATGCCGAGCTAGCCGATAATCTTCGCAGGGCATCTTCTGCCCAGTGGTACGATGCGATGGATCAGCTTTTTGCCCTCATGCTATCCGCAGGGGAGGAGGGGGAGATATTACGCCTATCCTCTGCAGAATATGAACTGCCCGCAGAGCTGCCGGACGATATTGAAAACCTTGTTGCACCATATACTGTAGCAGTTCAATCTCCAAATTCACTAACCGCCCCACTTTCGATAGTATTTAACGGGGGACAGCTTGAGCCGGATGCGATGGAATCGTTCTATAATAGCTATAGCGAGTTTATTATGCGGGAAAGCGATATGCTTGCCACGCCGGAAGGTGTTTTAGAGCGTGGTGATGATGTACAGGAGAGCTATGCCGATCTCACTACCGAGACAGCCGCCGCATTGTATGAGCAGGATAAGGCCTTGTTTTGGAGATGCACACTATCCGATGCGTATAGATATCTTAGTGAGGATGCCCATGCGAATACTGTAATATTTCCTATAAAAATGCCACAGATGGAGTTTGAGGATATAACACATTCCTATACACTTGGATCGGCAATGACGGTGACAACACCGTTTGTGTTTGCCGCCGCGGCAGGTGTAGAGCCGGAGCAGAACTCCGCAGCGATGGATTTTTTAGTGTGGTTTTACTATTCTGAAACAGGCAGAAGCTATATAACCGATACGCTTGGGCTTCTTGAGATTAACAACTATATAGCTAAAAATCCGCTCTCTATACAGCTTGCAGATTATATTGAAAATGATAATGTAATGACCGATCGTATGCTTTATACGCCGCCCCAACAGGTAATACAGGCGCAGGAGCTTATCTATAACGATTATTTAACGGTTGAGGTTTGGACATCGGACATGCAGCAGCAGCTAGCGCTGGCGCTGTCAGAGATATTTAGTTAGCCATTAACGATAAACGGAGGGAAAACATGTCAAACAATCGCAAACTCGGAGTGTTACTGCCCATTTCCTCGCTGCCATCAAACTATGGTATAGGCTCACTCGGCCGAGCCGCCAAGAATTTTGTAGATTTTTTGGTAAAATCCGGCGTTAAATGTTGGCAGATACTGCCGGTAGGGCCTACAGGGTATGGTGATTCCCCCTATCAATCCTTTTCTTGCTTCGCAGGCAACCCATATTTTATAGATCTTGAACTATTAAAAGCAGATAAGCTACTAACAGCCGCCGAGCTGAAAAAACAGGAAGATACCGGCGAGCTTATAGATTATGGTAGGCTTTATGAGACGAGAGAAGCCCTTTTAAGGGTTGCGTATGAGCGTTTTAAAAAGAATATCCCCGATGATTTTTATAACTTTTGCAACGAGCAGACCCACTGGTTGAGCGATTATGCCATGTTTATGGAAGCAAAGCGGCAGAGTGGCGGCAAACCATATCAAGAGTGGGAAGAGGGCATTGCAAGGCATGAGCCGGAGCAGATGGGAAGGTTTTGGCATACCTACCAGAATGAGATTAACTTTTACCGCTTTTGCCAGTACATGTTTTTTAAACAGTGGTTCGAACTTAAAAAATATGCAAATGATAAGGGCGTTAGCCTTATAGGCGATATACCTATATATGTATCGAGCGATAGTGCCGAGGCATGGGCGATGCCACACCTATTCCTTATGGATAGTGATCTTCTCCCGAGCGTTGTTGCCGGTTGCCCACCCGATTATTTTAGCGAGACAGGGCAACTTTGGGGCAACCCAATTTATGATTGGGATCGCCACCGCCAGGATGGGTTCGCCTGGTGGATAGATAGGATACGCAGATCTCTAGCTGTTTATGATACGGTGCGCATAGATCACTTTAGGGCGTTTGATACCTACTATGCCATACCCTACGGGTCCGAGACGGCAGAGGGGGGAGAGTGGAGAAACGGGCCGGGCATGGAGCTGTTTCACAGGGTGTTCGAGTGCCTTGGAGCCCCCTCGGTAATTGCCGAGGATCTGGGTGATCTTTTCGATAGTGTGAGGGTGCTACTCAAGGATAGCGGTTTCCCCGGAATGGTTATTACCCAGTTTGCCTTTGATGGCGAGGATTCCTCCTATCTGCCACACTATCATAAGCAAAATCTTGTTGTATATACCGGCACACACGATAATGCTACACTGATGGAGTTTTTGCTTAATGCTAAAAAGCCTACAAGGCGCAAGATAGCAGATTACTTCGGTTGCGAGGATAATATTGATGTGTTGTTCGATTGCCTAATTAGGGCGAGCATTGCAAGCGTTGCCGATCTTGCAGTAGTTCCGCTACAGGATTTTATGCGTATGGGTAAGGAGGGGAGAATAAATACCCCCTCGACTCTCGGCAACAACTGGAGATTTAGGCTTAGAAAAGAAAGCCTAACAAAAGATTTAAGTTCTTTAATATCCCGTATGGCTAAAATATATTCACGTTAGTTATCGGTAATAATTATCTCCTTGATGGAATACAATTTCATCAAGGAGGGATTAACTTGAAACTTTACTCTAAACGTCAATTAATATCGACAGATCTACAGGATCTTTTGCAGCTTGTAAATGATACAAGGCACCGGTATGGATATATGACACCGGACGAGGTCAGGCAGTTTTTAGCCTATGGAAGTGTGTATGGTGTGTTCTGTAACGAGCAACTATGTGGCGTGGCCTTCTGTACAAAGGTGGGGGAGGGTCTTTGCGTCGATAGGGTTGTCCAAGATATAGCGATAAAGGGTGCGGATATTTCATATATCAGGATGCGATGCTTAGAAGCATTAAGTGTCCACAGCCTGTTAGAGACACCACTTATACCTAAAAAACCTACATATACCCTGCTTCACTATCTGCATATAGATAGCATATCCCAGCTTCTATCTAGCAAATTCGAGCTTAGCGCCCTCAGGGGTGGTGTAGGCAATAAACCTTATATGCTACTACAAAGCGGAGTTGAGGGGGTTTTGAGCGGGCATTATGTTATCTGCCCCTCAAAAGAAAGTAAAGAGATTAGCCGCCTTTTAGAACTTAACTACAGGGCCGTTGGTGCACTTGGTAACAAGTTGATACTCGCAGAATTTTTAAAGGAAAGGACGTTGGATGGCAACTGTGCCAAAGATTGTGGTGCTTGATGGTGAGGCACTTAGAAAGAACGATATGGATTGGTCGGCGCTTTGTGAATACAGTGCCGATGTGACAATATATCCTCATACCGATAGCAAAAACTTGATAGAGCGAATCGGTACAGCAGAGGCGATTGTTATAAATAACAAGGGGCAGATTGAGAAGAAACTTTTTGAAGCTTGTAAAAATCTAAAATATATAGGCCTTACCGCAACAGGGTATGATGGCGTTAATATAGATGATTGCAACAGATATGGAGTGACGGTAACCAATGCTCCGGGCTACAGCACCGAGAGTGTGGCGCAGCAGCTGTTTGCATTGCTGTTAGAATATGCGGCACATACCTCTGCCTACTGCGCCGCCGTAAGAAGAGGGGAATGGCTCGGCAGGATGAAGGATATGCAGAGTATAAGGCCGATGTTAGAGCTGAGAGGTAGGACGATCGGCATACTCGGATATGGAAATATCGGAAGTGCGGTAGCAAGGATAGCTGCGGCATTTGGAATGGAAATACTTTGCCATACCTTTACCGATAGAGATCTGCCGGGGATTAAGTTTTGTAGCCTCGAGCAGATGCTTTCACAGAGCGATATAGTTTCGCTACACTGCCGGCATAGCGAGCAGACCGATAAGATAATTAACGAGCAGACGATAGCCATGATGAAACCCGGAGTTGTGCTTTGCAATGTTTCCAGAGGGCGGCTTGTTGATGATGCCTCTGTCTGCGATGCGCTAAAAAGCGGGCAGATAGGCTTTTATCTTGCAGATGCACTAAGCGATGAGCCCAATACGCAGGACAACCCGCTTATAAGCTGTGAAAACACCCTCATAACCCCTCACATAGGTTGGGGCACACAATCCTCTCTTGATAGATTGTGTGGGATAGTTTGCGAGAATCTAATAGGGTATCTTGAGGGCAGGCCTCAAAATGTTGTAAACAACCTATAGTATGCTTGACAAATAACACTGTCGATGATAGAATTTTTTAAATAAACAAGAAGTTAAGCCAGAAAAGGTAAATTTAATGAAAAAAATCATAGCCGCCGCTTTAACTATATCCGTAATATTAACCTCGTGCGGCGCAGATGCTGATCAAGAGCAGGCATCAAGCGCTGTGCCCTTAGAGCCGGTATCTATTGGGGTATCGTTCGGTGATCTTGATGATAACTACATATCGATAGTTAAGGCAGAATTTGAGAGCTTAGATGCTTCTGATGATAGCATAACACTGCAGTATGCCGATGCCGCAGGCAGTGCGACAGACCAGATAACTCAGCTGCAGCTCCTAATAACCGAAGGTGCAGAAATTGTAATAGTGAGCCTTGCGGATATTAGCAATGCGGCTACAATATGTGAGATTGCAAAGGCAGGTGAGATATCGGTTGTCTTTTTTGGAGATGAACCACCGGTAGAATCCTTAGCTGGGTATGATAACTATAGCTATGTAGGGGTAGAGCAGGCGGAAATCGGTCGGCTACAGGCCGAGATGGCGATAGCGGGCCTTGCAGATGGGGCGGTTACCGATCATAACGATGATGGTGCCCTGCAATATCTACATATAAAAGGGCAGGAGGAAAACCCCCTAACAACCGAGCGCAGTGATGCTGTAGCTACTACCCTGAGCGAGAGTGGAGCAGAGCTTATAGCACAGGCATACTGCGATTGGAGTTCAGAACTTGCTACACAGCAGATAAACAGCTGGATTGAAGGGCCGGAGGCTGACATGGCAGATGCTATACTATGCAACAGTGATAGTATGGCGGTTGCCGTTGCACAGGCTATAAATGCGGCCGGAAAAGATATAGCCGTTTACGGCATAGATGCTATACCGCAGGCTATCGACATGATAGAGGCGGGGGCGATGGCAGGGACAATATATAACGA
>CAYJOX010000028.1:0-12501 GCA_964371915.1 uncultured Oscillospiraceae bacterium | reverse complement strand
GATGCAAACAATGTAATTCCGCCTAAGGCCTCGATAACCGCCAACCTTCGTATTATTAACGGTGAAACAATACAAACGGTAACCGAACATCTGAGAAGGTGTGTTGTCGGCCATGACGTGGAGGTTGAGATTATCGGTGGAGATGACCCGTGCAAAATTTCAAGCATAAACACAGAGGCGTGGAGTAGGCTTTGTGAAACCGTATCGGCCTGTTGGCCGGAGGCGGTTGTTGCACCCTATCTGATGTATGCGGCGAGTGACTCGAGGCACTATGCTTTGATTAGCGACAGCGTATATAGATTTTCGGTTGTTGAGATGTCTAAAGAACAGCTGAACACCATTCACGGTAACGATGAGCACATAACCGTACAACAATTGGCAAGAATGGTTGAGTTTTATCTTCAGCTAATTAAAAAGTGTTAATTCCCAACAATTTACATAAAATGGCAAAAATATCCTGTTTAATTTTTAGCCAAGCTAAAAGAAGCTAGGGTGCGAGAAAGCCGTACGGGGGCGGTAGATTACAGAAGTGTGTTTGGAAGTGCGAGTTTATTTTAACTATTTCTTTTTTGTATCTGCTGATTTAGCAGCTCATTAGCCTCATCACCACTATCCGCAGTAGCGGTGAGCGGCTGTAGCTTAAGTCGCTCGTTGGTATAATGAGACATAATTTTATATGCTGCAGATGCCACCGGAACGCTGATTATCATTCCGACAACCCCTCCAAGGCCTCCTCCGATAACCACTGCCGCAAGTACCCATACGCCGGGAAGCCCTATTGTGCTTCCTACTACCTTTGGGTAGATAACGTTGCCTTCCAGCTGTTGTAGTACGATGATAAAGATAACAAAGAACAAAACTTTTTCAGGTGATGTTAAAAGAATAAGAATCGCACCTAAAATTGCACCGAGATATGCACCCACTACCGGAATTAATGCTGTAAGGCCCACAAACATTCCAACTGCACCGGCATATGGAAAACGGAATATAAGCATGCCCAGCGTACAAAGGCAACCAAGAACTACAGCCTCGGTACATTGGCCGATAATATAGCTGTGAAACGATTCGTTGAGTGTTTTTAATACAAAGTTAGTCGTATGAGAGGCCTTGGGTTTTACAAATGCTTTTTGAACCTTCAAGAGCTGTTTTAGAATAGTTTCCTTTGCAAATATTAAAAAGATGGCAAAGGTTATTGACATGAAAATATTAAACACACTGCTTGCTATACCGGATATAATTGTTATAGAGGAATCAAACAATGAGCCTATTCCGCTACTAAGATATGTTGCGGCACTACTTAAAAAGCTTGGAATGTCGATTCCATTAACATACTCAAGAATATAATCGGCAACACTCGGAAATATGTGTTGGTTTGCAATAATCCAGGTTTCAATATTGCTTATTAAAACGGGTAAGCCCTCAAGTGCTACCGAGAATGCACGTGTTATCTCGGGTATTACCACCGCTATAACAAGAACCCCAATTCCAAGGATAATCAGGATGGATATCAGCAGGCATACACCGCGGCGGGTGTTATTAATAAACCTGTTTTTTGTTTTCGGAAAATATATTTTTTCAAGCTTTGTAAGAGGTATGTTAAGTATATATGCGATTGCAATTCCTGTAAATAACGGTGATGCGATACTTAATATCGTTGTAGCTACATTTGAAACAGCGGGGAAGTATAAAACAAAAAAAAGCATTGCCGCTGCAACAAGCATAATCTTGTAGACATTTCTTTTTTCGGGCCATCCCTTCATATCTACCTCCTTTAATGGTTAAAGTGTGATTTTTCTTCATTCTACCATACTTTCGCTAATATAGAAAGTACTAAAACAAATAAAGTTAGAGCGTTTTTTCGTTTCGAGCTTTAGACGAAAACAAAAAATGCCGGAAAAAGTCTCGTCGTGAATAGCCGGTGTAAAAGCCGAGAAGGCAAGGATGAATTCATCCTGCTAGATAAAATAGATTTTATAGGTTAGTTACTGGTTTGTGTTTTTCTGGCATACTGCTTTGCAACATCTATGATGCTTTTATCCTCGGCCATTAGGCTAAGCTGTAGCTCGGCAGGGCACTGCAACCTTTTTGCACGTTGGTAAAGTGGTATTAGGTACTCCTCCTCGCCAAAACCACGCTCTATAAGCCCCTGCTTTGAAATATCAATCATCTTAATAAGGAAAAGGGAGATGGCTCTTGGCGAACACAGCTCGTTAAAACGGCCGGTTATTGCCATCTTTCTAAGCTCCTTATTGCCCATGTTTGAGATGCCGTTCTCCTGTAGAAAGGCGATGCAACGAGAATAGGCTTTTTTCGAATTGTTGCAGATGCCGATACTGAACGCTGACGGCGCAAATGTTGCATCTAATGGCTGTATACAGTCTCCTCGTACCTCTATAACATTTAGTTGGTTTATAGTCACACGCTCTACATTAAAATAGTTCTCTATATCCTTTGCAGGATTTTTCTTAACATCAAAATACTCGCTTAATTTTAGCGGTTTAAAACATTCAAATTCTATCCCGTCTTTTTTAAAGCAGATATGTTTGTCGGTAAAATAGTCTATCAAAGCCTCTATATCTGCAAGGTCTGTATCACAAATTCCGGTATTAGGAAAGCCCGATCCCTCCCAGTTTAGGTCCCTTGCGCATAATGTTCCATGATCATATACTACACCGGATGGCAGATTATCCGCATAGGGCAGTGAGTTTGCAAAGAGTAGCGCCCGCACAAAATCTAGCCTACACAGGGTGTTAAACTGCTCTGTAAGCTGTTTGCCGGGCACATCGATGTGTGTCTGCACCGATTGCATGTTTAGTAGGTAATATTTAGGGTCTTTTTGCAAGGTGTAGTTGTTAATAAACTTACGCAGTACGTTTGTATATTTACTATCGGTAAACGCTATTGTATTAGGCGGCATTGGGTTTGTTCCCATTCCGGTAATTAGGCACCCTCTTTTTATATAAAATTCATATGCGATATCGAAATAGCCGAAAAATCTGCCGGCTATTTCCTTGATACTCTCGCCTCTTGCCATAGAAAATTCTATCGTTGCGTAGCTGTAATCGTAGGATATACTATCACCACAGCTGCTGTTCACCCTCATTATCTCGTTAGAGTAGGTGCCTGTCTCCTCGCTAAACTCCTTTGAATCCGTAAGGCGGGTTAAAAACTCTATGCCGAGAGCCTTGCTATCGGCTGTATTTTCTAAAAACAGTATAGGATATTCAAGCTCGATGCCGATGTATTTAGCTGTCTTATTAAAAAATGGGGCAATAAGCCGATCTTCCACATAATCACGCGCGGTTTCGCTTTTAAACATTTTTTTCTACTCCCAAAGATTTTTCGTGTTGCTTTAAACCCTTAAAGCTCAATATTAGTATTGTGGCCGTGAAAAATAATAAAATGTTAACTATAAATGGATAGCCCCCGCCTAGTTCATACAGGCTACCGAATATCATACCAAACGGTGCAGTAATGCCAAGCATTGCCATCATATAAACCGCAAAGATACGGGAGCGATTATCTTTATCGACATACAGAACCATAAGCTCATCCTTACGGGGTTGAACAAAGGAGAATGCCACTGCCTCAAACAATGTATACAGTATTACTCCTATGATGCTTCCGTCAGGGGTAAGCAGTAGTATAACATGGCTAGCAATATATAGCAGTAACCCTATAACGGCGCCGACGCGCATGGAGAGCCTGTGTACAAAATTGTGTAGCTGAAACACAAACAGCAGCATTATAGCCGTTCTTATCATCGGAAAAAATGCGGCTAACTCCTCCGGCAGGTTTATTGTTTCGGTAATATAGATAGGAAAAAAGGAATTTGTAGGTATTGTAGTAATGTTTACAAGGCTAATAAATATCACTACAAACAACATCTTTTTTGTACGTATAATCGTCATAAAGACACTTCGGTAGTCTGCAAGCATAGATAAAAGGCTTATATTCTTTGTCTCCTCAAGGCGGCGTAGCCCAAGCTGGGTTTCCTTTCCGTATACAAACAAGAGAATAAATTTTGCACTCATTGAAATGGTAGAGAGTGCATATATTACACGTATTACCGGCACAACGCCGTACAGCGACACAAGCCATACCGAGATAGGGGAGAAAAATACCGATAGCATACCGCATATCTGAATGATTAAAAATGCATTGCGGACATGCCTTGGTGGGCAATCCTCTATAAACAGGCATGCCCAAGATACATGTGTAATGGCACTTAATGAGTTGATTGCGCCTGCAAGAAGAAACAACCAAAAACTATCGGCCACTACCCAAATTATACAAGGTGTTGTCCAACTTATTAAATCGAAGATGAAGGTAGTTTTGCGCCTACCCCATTTATCGGTTATTGCACCGCCAAGTAGTGAGCAGAATATCTGTAAAAAAAATCCGAAGGCTATAATAAAACCTATTTCGCCGCTTGATAGCCCCATCTGCCGCATATATATAGATTGAAAGGGTAAAAAAAGGCTGTAGGGAATAAACCAAAGCGGCTCTGTAAGGATGGACATCCTTGGATTGTCGCCTACATCACCTAACGTTTTTATAAGAATATGGTTTTTTATAAATTTCATCTTTGCTTTCCGGCTAACTGCCTTATAATACCGCCCACACCAAACATGGCGTGGGCGGTATTGAGCCAGTTTAAATTCTTTTCCTTTTTAATATTTATTGCTGTATACGTCGTCTTCATCCATATAGTTTGGTGTAATGTCGGATGAGACTACGTTGTTCATTGTTGTTGCGGCAGTTGCCCCTGTGTTCAGGGTAAAGGTAGAAACAATCTGCTTAAGCACCGCTGCCTGGCTAGATAGCTCCTCGCTTGTTGCGGCACTTTCTTCACTTGTTGCAGAGTTGTTGTGTACAACGGCTGCAATCTGATCAAGGCCTGCGGAGATCTGTGATACGGCAGTTGCCTGCTCGTTTGTGGCCTTGGTAATCGCATTAATAACTTCGGTTGTTTCACCGGCGCCCTGAACAGCCTTGCTAAGCTCTGAGGCTGTTAGCTGTGTAAGCTCAACCCCCTCGTTAATAGCTTTAATAGAGCCTTCGATTAGTAGGGTGGTATCCTTAGCGGCGTCGGCCGATTTACCTGCAAGGTTACGAACCTCATCCGCAACTACGGCAAAGCCTTTACCCGCCGCACCGGCACGTGCTGCCTCAACGGCGGCGTTAAGTGCAAGAATGTTTGTCTGGAACGCAATATCCTCAATAGTTTTAATGATCTTGCTAATCTCTTTGGATTTACCGTCGATCTCCTCCATAGATACAATAAGTTTTTTCATCTGATCATTACTCATGCCCATTGCGGCTACAACCCCCTGTGCCATCTGGGAGGTTTTGTTAGCATTTTCGGCATTCATGTTAATTTTTTCAGAGATATCGTTAATCGTTGCCGCAAGCTCCTCTATAGAGCCTGCCTGCTCGGTTGCGCCCTGTGCAAGTGCCTGTGCACTGGAGGAAACCTGCTCTGAGCTACTGGCAACCTGTTCGGTAGATTGGCTAACACTCATCATTGTGCCGTTCATACGGCTTACAAGGTTGTTCATGGATATCTTTAACGGTTCAAAGGCCCCTATATATAGATGTTCTGCCTTGCTTTCAATTATAAAGTTTCCGTTTGCAATCTCGCCGATATTGCAACTTAGATCATCTATCATTGCCTGTATGTTAGCTATGGTGCCGCCTGTGTTTTGGGCAAGGGCACCAAGCTCGTCACCGGCAGTATAATCAATCGATGCATTCTCAAAATCACCCTTTGAAAGCGCATCTATTGCACTGGATATCTTAATGATAGGTACAGTAATAGCCTTAGTTAAAAGCGAACCGATAATGACTATCAGTATAACAACGAGTATTGCAATACACAATAAAAATACATTTGTTATTGTGTTGTAGGTTTGTAACGTTGCAAGTTGCTCTTCTGCGCGTGTATCTACTATAGCCTCTATCTTGTGTACTAACTCTATTACACTGTTTGTTGCAGGCACGAATGCAGAGTTGTAAAGAGCGAGAGCCTCATCTTTTTTACCAGCCTCTACAAGAGCTACAATCTCAAGGTTGGTAGCGGCAACCCCCTCTACCTGTTGCATTAAAGTTGCAAGCTCTGATGAATAAAGGTCTGCCATAGTTGTGTTACCCAAGAGCTCTAGCTGGCCCATAGCCTGCTGTGGCGCAGAATTAAGTATTGCCAAGGACTCATTTATAATCTGCTCGTCGGTAGATGTAATTATATCAGAGGTGTTAAGGATAAGAGATTCGAACATTATCTCGGTATCTTTCGCTATAATTGTAGTATTATATGATTCCTCAACAAAATCGTCAAAAAAATTACTCACTACCGATAATGAATTTAAAGAGAATCCACCAAGCACTATAACTAATAGTGTTATTATTCCCAGTCCGACAATAAACTTCATCTTAACTTTAAGATTTTTCATAAGCCACCTTTTTTATAGATATTAAGTTGTTTGTAAAATAGCCAAATTTTAATTATCTGACTTATACCACTATAATTTTACACCCTATGGCAGTAATATGCAAGTATTTTTTGAAATAAACTAAAATGTTTTGTTTAATATTTTTTTTAAAATAAATTAAATAAGAGTTACCAAAAATATACTTGACAATTATTGTTGTCAATGCTATAATTAGATGACAAGTAAAGTTGTCATGAACGGGAGGTGGTTAAGCTGTTACATAATAAATTAAAGGATTACCGCACGGATAACAATATTAACCAACAGCAGATGGGGCAGCTTGTAGGGGTATCGCGGCAGACGATTAGCCTTATCGAGCGGGGGGATTATAACCCATCGGTATCGCTTGCGTTAAAGATTGCGCAGTATTTCGGTGTTTCGGTAGAACAGATTTTTTGGTTGGAGGGTGATGAATGACAAAGAAAAATATAATAATAGTGGTAAAATTAATACTATTTCTATTTATTATGCTTGGGATAGGTTTTCTTGCAGGCTACCTTTTAGGTGTGGGTTCAAATAGATTTGATTACGATGAGCTTTATAGGCTTATATCGCAAAACCTTATCGTTCCGGGATACGTGATATTCTTATTATCAACATTACTTGCAGTAGTCGCAACCGCTATCTCGATAAGATGCCGCCTTTCGATACGCTCTATCGATGAGAATAGCTACGAGTCAGTTGAAAAAAAGTTAGAGATAGCCGCTACATTTTCGGAGCTATCGGTGATACTAAATCTACTTGGTTTTTCGTTTTTATGGTCTTCTAGCAGTGCCGAACAACCACTTTTTATAGGATATTTTGGGCTTTTGATATACTACCTTTTAAACATGGTTATAATAAGCGGTACTCAAAAAAGGTTAAATCCCGAAAAGACGGCAAACGTTTTAGATATTCGATACCATAAGGAGTACCTAAAAACCTGTGATGAGGCGGAGAGGGCGCAGATAGGCAGGGCAAGCTATATAAGCTACCGTGCAACCTCAAACACTATTTTAATAATGTGGGTTATAACCAGCTTATTATCGATGGTTATAGAGCTTGGAATATATCCGGTTGTTGTTATTACAGTAATATGGATTGTACACTATCTATCGTTTGTAATAGCGGCAAATAAAAAGGAGGAGAGATGAGAATAGATATTAATAACATAGTAAAAAACTTTGGCGAAAAGCAGGTTTTAAAGGGGGTGAGCCTTGGAGCCGAGTCCGGCAAACCGCTGGGCCTACTTGGGCGAAATGGAGCCGGAAAGACCACAACTATTAGGATAATTATGGGGGTGTTCGGTGCCGATAGTGGCGAAATACTGGTAGATGGCGCACCGATAAACCACAAAAAAATCCGTATAGGCTATCTGCCAGAGGAGCGCGGAATGTACCCTAAACGGTTGATTATAGATCAGCTTGTTTATTTTGGAATGTTAAAGGGTGCCACGAAATCCGAAGCGATAAAGGCGAGCGATTACTATCTAAAAAGGCTGGATATGCAGGAGTATAGGGGTAAAAAGCTGGAAACGTTATCCAAAGGTAACCAGCAAAAGATACAGCTTGCATCAACCCTTATAGCAAATCCCGATGTGGTAATACTGGACGAGCCGTTTTCCGGCCTGGATCCGGTTAATGCAATAATACTAAAGGAACTTGTGACAGAGCTAACCGCACAGGGTAAGGCTGTAATCTTTTCCTCACATCAGATGAACTATATAGAGGAGTTTTGTAACGATATAGTAATACTGAGTGGCGGAAATGTTGTGCTGAATGGTGAGATAAACAAGATAAAACGAGGCTACGATCGTAGCAAAATTCTGATAACCACTAACGAGAAGCAAAAGGTGGTTGATTCGCTTAGCTACAACACCCAGATAGATCAGGCGGGAGTGCTAGTAATGCTTGATGACCCTAGCGATAAACATAGGCTAATATCGGATATTGCAACACTAAAGCTGGACATAGACGGAGTGCGGGTGGTTGAGCCGTCACTTAACGACATATTTGTACAGTACACAGATCAGAGTATATAAAAGAAGGGATTAGATGAAACAGTTTTTTAATATATTTGCATTCGAGTTCTCTGCTTATTACAAGCAGAAATCATTCTTGATAACTACGATAATATTTGTGGTGGTTATAGCCGGAGTGCTGTTTTTTCCGAGGGTGTCCGGGCTGTTTGAAGATGTTTTTAGTTCAGACACCGCTACCGGAGCCGAGCAGGTTTCGGAGTATCTGTTGGTGGATAGCTCAGACGCCGACAGGCAAAAGACGAAGGAGATGATTGCTACCGCACTTCCAAACGTTAATTTCACCGAAAAGCAGCTAGATGAACAACAGATTAACGAGCTTGTAAATGCCGGAGATTATGACGGCGCGCTGGTAATAACCAGCCCTACCGACTATAGCATTATAGTGCCTACACTGGAACTTACAGACAGTACGGCCTATGTGATAGAAGAGGTGCTAACACAGCGCCTACGAATACAGATGCTAGAACAAGATGGATTATCAGCAGAGCAGGCAGAGGTAGCCCTTAACGCTACTGTTAACGGAGAGGTAGTAGCCACCGGCAACGACCAGACCCAAAACTTTTTCTATAGCTATATATTGATGTTTATCCTTTATATATTGGTTCTAACCTACGGCAGTGTAATAGCCGTGTCGGTAGCGACCGAAAAAAGTTCCCGCGCAATGGAGATGCTTATAACCAGTGCAGACACGAAAAATCTAATGTTTGGTAAGATACTCGGAACCTCTGCCGCATGTATCGGGCAGTTTTGCATAATTGTTTTGTCTGCCTTTGCGTTTTACCAGATTAATATTGATTATCATTCTAACCCTTTTATTACATCAATATTTGCAATGCCGCTTGACATAGTTCTATATGCACTGTTATTCTGCCTGCTTGGGTTCTTAATATATGCTATGATGTTTGGTGCGCTCGGCTCGCTCGTTACGAAAACGGAGGAGGTTAACAGCGTGCTAACCCCGGCTATGCTTCCATTTATCGGAACATTCCTGCTTGTTAACTTTTCGATGACAGGTGTTGTGGGCGGTGGTGTAAACGGAATATTAATAAAGGTGCTATCCTTTATCCCTTTTTCCTCCCCGTTTGCAATGTTTGTAAGAATATCTATGGGGGAGGTTACAGCTGTGGAGATAGCAATAAGTATAGCCCTATTGTTAGTAGCAGTTTTTTTGATGGGAATACTGACAGCGAAGATATACCGAGTTGGGGTGTTATTGTACGGTACGCCGTTAAAGATAACTGCACTAGTTAAGGCGATAAAAAATGCTTAATCGATAATATTCGAGCTTAATTGTAAATATACTGTGAATATTTTGAAACTGTATTGACAGTATCGACAAAGCTTGCTACAATTATATCAGGTAAGTGTAGGTTTCATAATATAAAACTAATTTATTAAGCATTGCTGTTAATGTGAGTAGACCTACCGGTTTACTCACGTTTTTTATACCTGTAAAAGTGATAGTTGCAGCCGCCTGAAGTAACACAAGGAGTATAAGCTCACGATGGAAAAAGTATATATCGACCCTAATTTAGGGATGGCCAATTCCGCAAAACTACACAAGGATATGGGTGATAAACAATTTAATAAGCTTTGCATGACAGAGGTTATTAACGCCGACCTCTCGATAGCTGCCTATGGGGAAGAAACCTATTATGCAGGTTGTAGGGATGTTTTGCTAAATGTGCAGGCCGCCTTAGATGAATTTAACCTCAGCACTGTAATCTATCTTTATGTTTATAACTATAATCGTTTTGTTCTAGCGGCAACAGATGCTATATCTAAGGATGAGTTTCTCTCGATAATGAAGCAATTTTATGCTCAGTTCGAGTCCTCAGCCTCATCGCAGGTAGAGGTAAGTGGGGTGTCTCGTTTTGCAGTAGTTTTACAGGAGGATAAACTGGTAGAAAGGGCGTTGCTATCCCTTTTGCTTGCAAGAGATACACATGATAATTTTAATATAACGCCCGATGCTATGGATGTTACCGATACTATAAAAAAAGATGCCGAGATATTAGATTTAATAAACTTTGCGATGGAAGCCGATAGGGTTATCCCATATTACCAAGGTATTCGCAACAACGCCGCCGGTACCATAGATAAGTACGAGGCACTTATGCGCCTTTCGGATGAAGATGGTAAAATATATCCCCCGGGAGTGTTTTTAGATGTTGCAAAAAAATATAAAATTTACAACCGCCTAAGCCAGATGATGATTAAGAGGGTGCTAAAAGAGTTTTCCGCTCGTCAGCAACAACTTTCACTTAACATTTCTGCCTATGATATCTCGAGTGAAAGCTTCAGAAAATGGTTTTACAAGCAGCTATCAAACTATTCGAACTGCAAAAACTTAGTAATAGAGTTTGTGGAGACTGAAAACTATCAAAACGAAGTTCTTTTTGATTTTATAGAAACGATCAGAAGTTATGGGTGCCATATTTCGGTAGATGATTTTGGGTCCGGATATGCTACATATACAACAATTATATCGCTCTCTCCTGCTTTTATAAAGATTGACGGAACGATTATAAAGGATATTGTAAATTCAGAAGCCAATGTAATTATCTTGCGTTCAATCTGTTTTATGGCAAACCTTATAAAGGCAAAAACAATAGCCGAATTTGTAGAAAATGAAGAAATTCAAAAGGTTCTTGAAGAATACAATGTAGACTACTCCCAAGGCTATCTTTACAGTAAACCAACACCATTGTGTGAAATATAAATTACGGAGATAGTGCATAAATGTAGCTAAACCTTAGCGGAATATTATTTATAATATCTTTAATAACTATGGATATCTACCAGTTTTCTTCCTTCTCATATGCTTCAAAGCTTTTGGTAGGAGGTAGTACAAACAGGTGGGTTTATCTGTTTTTAGCTATAATAAATACATCTGTCTTTGCTGTAGTACAACTACTTAACATACCCTTTTATCTAGTCGTTCTATGCATGTTGGTAGCTCTATTTATTGAGTTTAAGCTGGTATCAAAGGCGGATTTTGTTCAGGTTTTTTGTGGTGCCTCTATATTTGTTTTACATCTGGCTGCATTGCTAACCCCTTTTATAGTAATAGTTAGCCATGTTGCTGATATTACTCCTATGGAGCTTGTGGATAATACGATCTACGATCATATTATCGTTATAGTTTCGTGTATTATTTTGATATTTGCGCATGAACTTGTAAAAAAATATATTAATAATAGTTCAATCCAAAGGGTAACGGTAAAGAGCCGACACTCTATCATATTGCTTACCTCTATCCTGCTAATAGTCATACTGCAGATCAACCATATCTATGTTGTGATAGCTGATATACTCTACCCTGAGCAAATATTATTATCGCTTGCAGTGTCTTTTGCATCGCTGTTAATATTCTATCTATTCTTTTTATATGCTATCAACCTTATCGATGCAAGCCGATACAAACGCTACTCCGATCAGGTACTAAGTGAGCAGGAAGGAATATTAAAGAAGAAGGAAACCCTGATCACAAAGATAGAGAAGGATGAGCTTACAGGGGTGTTTAACCGCCGTTATGCCATGTCTGCACTGGAGGAAATGTGTGAAGACACATCAAACCCCACTCCTTTTTATGTACTCTTTGTAGACATAAATGCGCTGAAATATACTAATGACACCTACGGACATAAGGCCGGTGATAGATTAATAATTAAGGTGGCACATGCCATCCTAACCTCCTCTCGCGAAAATGATATAGTAGCAAGAATTGGCGGAGATGAGATTTTAGTTATCCTTGTTGATATACAGGGGGAAGAGTGTGGCTGTATAGTTGAGCGGATAAATAAATGCATAGAAATTCAAAACGCTACAGAGGATTTCTTGGTATCTGCAAGCATAGGAACTGTCTATGTAGATGAGGCGGTAAGAAAACAGGGTGCAAGCCACATCCTATCCGTTGCCGATGAAAATATGAGAAAAAACAAAGAGCTTTTCTATAAAAAAAGAGGGGAGGGCTCGGTATGTTAATAG
>CAYJOX010000027.1:9810-12566 GCA_964371915.1 uncultured Oscillospiraceae bacterium | reverse complement strand
ATATTAGGAACCAGTTCCGTGACCTTAAAAGGGCTAACATTGTTGTAGGCACACCGGGGCGTATAATGGATCATATGCGCCGTAAATCGCTTCTTCTTGGAAACCTAAAGATGCTCGTGTTAGACGAAGCAGATGAGATGCTAAAGATGGGCTTTAAAGAGGATGTCGAGACAATACTGCAGGATACACCGGAAAGCCGCCAGACGGTAATGTTTTCGGCAACCGTTCCGCCGGAGATATTAAAGATAACAAGGGAGTTTCAAAAAGACCCGGTTAGTGTTGAGGTTAATGCAAAGCAGATAGTCCTTAACAATATCCGCCAATGTTATGTACAGCTTCCAAAAAACCGTAAGATGGATGTACTGCGCCTGCTCTTTCACTGCTACAAACCCCAACGGGTTATAATCTTCGCCAACACAAAATCAATGGTAGACGAGCTAACCGAGCAACTTAGAGAGGAAGGTATATCTATCGAGGGATTACACGGTGATATGAAGCAGAACCAACGCACCACCGTTATGAACAACTTCAAACAGGGAAGGACAACAATACTGGTAGCAACAGATGTTGCCGCCAGAGGCATTGATGTTAATGATGTAGACTATGTTATCAACTATGATATACCACAATCTACCGAATATTATGTACATCGCATCGGCAGAACAGGGCGTGCAGGTAGAAAGGGTACTGCGATTACGCTATGTTACGAGGGCAATCAGGTATACACCATGCGTCGCCTTGCAAGGGAGACAAAATCTGACATGGACGAACTACCGATTCCTACCGTAGCAGATGTACAACAGCAAAATAGTAAACATAACATAGATTTAATACGCAGTGCTATAGACACCGATGTTGAAGATAGCTACCATAATATTGTAGCCGAGCTTGTTGCAGAGGGTTATGAAATAAAAGACATTGCGGCTGCACTCGTTAAAAAGAATTACAGCCACAACCTACATAACCTTGTAGATGTTAATCTTTCTCCTAAACGCAAGGAACGCAAACCATCTGATAGGCCATTTAAGCAACGCAGTGAGGCTGGATACACCAACATCACCATAGATATTGGCCGAAGCGATAAAATTGCTCCTAACCATATAGTCGGTGCAATCACCGAGGCTGCCGGTATATCTTCCACATTAATAGGAAAGATTGATATCGCCCCACACCTTACTATTGTAGGTATTCCATCCGATATTGCCGGCGAGGTCGTAACCGCAATGCAGGGTCTAAAGATACAGAAAAAACCTGTAACGGTTAATCTTGCACAATCGGACAACAGCCGATCTTTCGAGAGGCACAATAGGTTTAGAGGCAAGCCGAAGGGCAAACACGAGTTTAGCCATAGCAGGGCTAAGGCGCACAAGGACAAAAGAAGATAAAAAATGGCTGTCGAAAAATATTCGACAGCCATTTTTTTATTTAGGTAATATAATCGTTACCGTGGTGCCCTTGTCTTCCTCGCTTTTCAGCTCTATCTCACCACCATGGATTGCAACGGCATGTTTTACTATGCTAAGCCCAAGCCCGGTTCCTCCACTGCTTCTGCAACGGCTTTTTTCTACTCGATAGAAACGCTCAAACACCCTTTGTCTTTCCTCAGGTGGAATACCTACACCGGTATCACAAACAGATAGCATTACCCTACCGTTTACTTCGGTTAGGGATATATCAACCGAACCCGCCTCCTTGTTGTATTCTATTGCGTTATCTACAACGTTAAACACACATTCTTTTAGTAGCGTAGGAATACCGCAAACGGTGATCTTCTCGCCATTAAAGTTAACTTTTACCTGCTTTTTTTCGGCCTTTGCCATAAGGTCTTCTCTAACCTCAACTATTATATCGTTTAGATTAACCTCCTCCTGCGACATGCCCTTCACCTCCTCATCAAGGTGTGAGAGCTTAATTATATCCTGTATTAGCAGGCTCATGCGTACGCTTTCTTTGTGTATCTTCTCAAAAAAGCGTGGCTTATCTTCCTCCTGCACCATGTCGTTGATAAGAAGTTCGGCATATCCCGAGATTGTTTGTAGCGGGGTTTTTAGCTCGTGAGAGACGTTTGCAGAAAATTCTCGCCTCATCTTTTCGGCATCGTGCTGTTGGGTAACATCTACAAACAGAATAATACTTCCACCGGATTTTATATAGGACACCGAAACATGGTACACCCTATTATTTTCTTCTATATAAAGGCTTCCAGTTTCTTTCTTCTCGATAAGCTCGAACAGCTGCTCAAATTTTTCGCCCCGATGAATTTCCAGTATATATCTGCCTATGCACTCCTGCGAGGTTTTATTTGTAATTGCAAGGGCGGCCTGATTAATGCTTAATATCTTGCCGATTGAGTTAAGGACAATCAGCCCCTCCTCCATATAATCCATAATTCCGCTAAGCTCGTCCCTCATCTTCTGCATATCAGAGGTTTGAGACATAAGCTGAGAATTTTGTTTCTCTATCTTTAACAGCAGGGGGGTAAGCTCTACATAGGTATCATTCTTTGTAGGTTGTTCCACATTTATGGAGTTAATCGGCTTTACTAGCTTTCCTGTTACAACCTTTGAAATAACATAGCTTAATATCAGCACTGCCACAAAGCTGATAAGAACAAAAGGAATACTGTCTAAAAATGTATTATATACAGTATCACTTACTGCCGAAACTCTTATTACGTTACCGGATTCAAGCAGTGCTGCATAGTAGTGTGTCTGCTGTTGTAGGGTATCGGAAAACCTTGTTGCAGAGCCTGTTCC
>CAYJOX010000027.1:1197-9800 GCA_964371915.1 uncultured Oscillospiraceae bacterium | reverse complement strand
TCCGGCCTATCGCTATGATCCTCTGTCGTGTCGGATTGGTTATCAAACAACACCTCGCCATCGGGTGATATTATGCTTATACGGAATATAGCGCTCGGTACAAATTCTAATGCTGTTATGTTATCGGTTTCGCTCTCATTTAGAATGTTTTTATAATCATTCGCCGTCTTCACAACGTTTGTCTGCATATAACCTGTATAGCCATCGTACATTACATAGCTTATCATCAGGCTTACGAGTAGTGCCGTCAAGGCACAACACAGGAAAAGTTGCCTAAATATTTTTGTCTTCATTTATCATTCTCTTTCTGTAGTTTTTGTGCCGGATCCTTTAGCTGTGCTATCACAGATACTGTACCCTACCCCTCTTATGGTTTGGATCTGTAGCCCTCCGGCGCCAAGTTTATGCCTTAAGCTTCTCATATGCACATCTACCGTTCTGGTCTCGCCATCAAATTCATATCCCCAAACGGTGTTTAGGAGATTATCTCTTGTAAATACGCGCTCCGGCTCCTGCATTAAAATCCATAATATCTCAAACTCTTTATAGGTAAGTGCTACACTCACACCCTCTACTGTTACCGCACGTTTTATAGGATCGACCTTAATAATGCCTAAGGTTGCCGACTCATCCTTAGCATCGCTAACAGGCGCAGTTTTCCGGCGTAGCAAAGCTTTAACCCTTGCGAGTAATTCCATCATCCCAAAGGGTTTTACAAGATAATCATCCGCACCGGTATCCAGCCCATAAACCTTATCAAACTCTGTCCCTTTGGCGGTTGCCAACATTATTAAGATATCGGCTGTGGCTTTATCGGCACGTAGCGCCTTTAATATCTCTATGCCATCCTTGCCCGGAAGCATTATATCTAGAATTATTAAAGACGGTTTTTCCTTATTAACAACAGCAAACATATCCTCGGCACAGCAAAACCCCTTGGCCTCAAAGCCGGTGCTTTGCAGGGTATAGAGTATCAGCTCGCGTATGCTGTCGTCGTCCTCAACACAATAAATCAATTTGTTACCTCAAACTATAAAGTTTCGTGCTCTCCGGTAATAGAAAACATTACCCAACCTGCAATATTGGTAGCATGATCGCCTATTCTCTCCAGATATTTAGCTATCATCAAAAGATCTAATACACCCTCGTTGTTTTCGGAGTTACCGGCAAGCAGTAAGAGATCGTTTTTAACCTCTAAAAACAGGTTATCAACAATGTCATCAGCCTTTATCACCTCAAGTGCAAGGTCTTTATCCTTTGCAACGTATGCATCTATACATTTGCTTACCATGCTAATGGTTGCCGTTGCCATCTCTCTTATATGGTGAACCTTTTCGGTTACTAAAATATTTGCAGTGGCTACTATCTCACATATATCCTCTGCCTGATCACCGATACGTTCCATGTCGGTTATCATCTTAAGAGCTGCCGATATTAACCTTAAATCATGTGCCACCGGTTGCTGTTGAAGCAACAATTTAAGGCATACACTTTCAATCTCACGCTCTTTTTGATCTATTAGGTTTGCAGATGCAAGCACCTGTTTAGCCATGTCTACATCCTGCTCGGTAAAGGCTTTAGCAGATTTTGCAATGGCTGTCTCACAAAGAGAGCCCATTACGATAAGCTCTTTATTTAGATAGTTAAGCTGCTCGTCGAATCTTGTTCTCATTATCCAAATCTCCCGGTAATATAGTCCTCGGTACGCTTGTCTTCGGGCATACTAAACAGCTGCTCGCTGTTATTGTACTCCACAATTTCGCCTAGAAGGAAAAAGGCGGTGGTATCGGAAATACGTACTGCTTGCTGCATATTATGCGTTACTATAATAATAGTATAATCCTGTTTTAAGGAAATCGCAAGCTCCTCTATCTTAGAGGTTGAAATAGGATCGAGCGCACTGGTTGGCTCATCCATTAATAAAACTTTCGGCTGTACCGCAAGCGCTCTTGCAATACATAGGCGCTGTTGCTGGCCGCCCGAAAGGCTTAGCGCACTTTTTTTAAGTCTATCCTTAACCTCATCCCAGAGGGCAGCAGCTTTCAGGCTTTCCTCAACCAGCTTATCTGTCTCGGCATGTGTGAGGTGCCCGTGCAACCTCGGGCCGTAGGCCACATTATCATAGATACTCATCGGAAATGGGTTAGGCTTTTGAAACACCATGCCCACCTGTTTTCTAAGCTGGGTAACATCCACATCCTTACCAAAGATAGTGTTACCCTCAAAAAGAATATCCCCCTCTATTTTAACCGATGCAATAAGGTCGTTCATCCTGTTAAGCGTTTTTATAAAGGTTGATTTCCCGCAACCGGAGGGGCCGATAAGCGCTGTTATCTGCTTTTCCGGCACCTCTATATTAATCTTTTTAAGGGCCTGAAAATCTCCATAATAAAGATCCAAATCTACAGCCTGCATTATTGTGTTATCTGTAACCATATTAATGATTATTCCTTTCTATTGCTTGTTATAAACAAATTTTAAGTTTATCTACAAGGTTAATACCTATCTGTTAGACAGCCTCTTTTGTATAAGTTTGGTTGTAACATTTAAGATTAATACTAAGATAAGCAATATTGCAGCAATCGCGAATCCTATACCGAATTCGCCACGTTCGGCAACATACATGTATAGTGCAACCGATAGTGTACCGCCACTGCTGCCGTATGCTGTAAATATATTGGTAATTGCTCCTGCCGCAAGACCTGCGGTGAACAGCAATGCTGCACTCTCACCTACGATACGTCCTATAGATAGTATACACCCTGTAATTATTCCGTCAAGGCAGCAAGGCAAAATAATTGTACGTATCATATACCATTTTGTAGAGCCTAAACCGAGCGCACCCTCACGATAGGACTGTGGAACGGTTTTTAAACTCTCCTGCGTGGTACGAATAATTGTAGGCAGTATAATTATTACAAGTGTTAAGCACCCAGATAACAGGCTAAGGCCGAACCCTAACAGCTGGCCAAAAAACATCATTCCTACAAGGCCATATATAATGGAGGGAATAGCGGCTAAAACCTCTACGGTGGCCTCTATAACAGCTAAAAACTTTTTGTTCTTAACATACTCTGTAAGATAGATAGCCGCACCTATTCCAAGCGGAAGAACAATCACAAGGGATAGAAGTATTACATAAAGAGTGTTTAGTATATTAGGTAGAATACCTATTGTTTTGTTTCGGTGGCTCGGAGCAGTAGATAGTAGCTCCCATGTTATATTGGGTATACCTTGAATCATTATATACCCGATAATGCCTACAAGAAATAAAACAGTTATCCCAGCGGCCCCGTAAACAAGCCCTTTAAATATATTATCCTTAATAAGCCTTTTCTTTCTCATTAATCCTTGCCTCCGCTTTTTATAAGGACATTCATCACCGCATTAATTATTAGGATAAACACAAATAAAATCAAACCGATAGAAAACAATGCTTGCCTGTGAAGCCCACTAGCATAACCCATATCCTTTGCAATGGAGGTTGTAAGAAGTGCAACGCTTTCGAACAACTTTGGCATGTTTGCAACGTTTCCGGCAACCATCATAACTGCCATCGCCTCGCCTATAGCACGCCCCACACCTAAAACGACACCTGCTGCAATACCATTTTTAGCGGCAGGAACACTAACCTTAAACACCGTTTCGGTATGGCTTGCACCAAGCGCAAGGCTTGCCTCCTCATACTCTTTTGGAACTGTATTTAAGGCCGTTTCGCTTATCGAAATAATAGAGGGAAGAATCATAATCATCAGCACAACGATTGCCGCAAAAAGTCCGGATCCCTTTGGGAGATCGAACACAGCCGCAATACTCGGGACTAAAAGCATAGCACCCACAAGACCGTAAACCACACTGGGTATACCGGAAAGCAGCTCTACCGCCGGCCTTACAAGACCGGCAGCCTTGGGGCTTGCATATTTGGATAGAAAGATTGCCGTAAGCAAACCAACCGGAATTCCAAGCAGTGTTGCTCCACCGGTTGCATACAGGCTAGAGAGCATTATAGGAAAGATACCGTACTGTGGGTCGGTAGAATGTGCCGGCTCCCAATTAAGGCCAAACATAAAATCAATAAAACCTATCTCAACTATGCCCGGCACACCCGATACTATCATGTAGATTGATATTAGGGCTACAAAGGCAATTGCAGTAAGCCCACATACCAAAAACACGATATTCATGATCTTTTCTGTTATCTTTTTTATTTTCATATTTTCCTTTTATAAGGCTGTCGCAAGAAAGTTGCGACAGCCTTAAATATTTAAGTTCTGATATTAGTGATTCCTATTGTACCGGTACTGCGCCGGCTTCACGTATAAGCTCTACTGTAGCATCGCTTAATGCCCACTCCATGAATGCCGCTACAGCTTCGTTCTCCTCACCTGTAAGGGTTGCGAACACGAACGGACGCTGTATCTTGTAGGAGCCATCTTTAACAGCTTCCTCGGAAGGTGCTACACCATCGATAGATACTACGTTAACCTCATCAGATACAGAGGAGATTGACACATAACCGATAGCACCCTCGGTAGACTGAACGCTTGCCTTAACACCGCCGCCGGAAGCCTGCTCCTCATCGTAAGCACATACATCCTCTACCTCAACGATGCTCTCAAATCCATCACGTGTGCCGGAAGCAGAGTCACGCCCGATTACTACTATCTCTGCATCATTTCCACCAACCTCGCTCCAGTTGGTTATCTCACCCTTGTAGATAGCGGCAAGTGTTGCCATATCAAGGTCTGCAACTGTGTTTGCACTGTTTACGATAATTGCGATACCATCAAGTGCAAATACTGTTTCGGTAAGTGTTGCCTTCTCCTCGTCTTTTAGGCCACGGCTGGAAAGCCCGATATCAAGCTGGCCGTCTGCTGCACCCTGTACACCTGTACTGGAACCTGTTGGGGCATATGTAATTGTTGTTCCGGAATTCTCTTCCATGTATACTTCCATCATCGACTGGATAACTGCCTCAACCGATGTAGAACCACCGGTAGTAATTGAGCCGCCTGCACCACTATCTGAGCAGGATGCTAACATAGTAACTGCTAATGCTAATATAGCAACCATCGAAATTAATCTTTTCATCTAAAACTTTTCTCCGTTTATTTTTTCCTTGTGTTTATATATTATTATTCGCCTGTAAAAACTAAAAGGTGCTATATGTAAAATCTATGTTAAATTTCACCTTCCTAAAATTACTATACAAAAGATAAATAGGCATATAAAAAGAGCATGGCCTTTATCGCCATGCTCTTTTTATGCTGATAGTTTATTCTTACTTCTCGCCAAACAGGTTAAAACGGAATAACTTGCTCTCGTCCTCTTTATCGCTGCATTCAATACGTGCTGTCGATACGATGCCACCCTCAACCAGCTTAGTAAAACCGATAAGCTGGCAAAGTTTGCTCTTAAGATTTAGGCGGTCGCCTTCCGGTGTTACAAGGAATACATCACCCTTACAGCTTGCTATTACCTCGGAAAACTCGCTCATGCTAACATTGTTTACGTCAAAAGTTGAATCATACATAATATTTCTCCCTATCTTCTTTCTTCTTTTCTTTCTATGTAAAAGCGTCTCTCGCTTTTCTTCTATCTTGCTAACCTAATAATACCACATTTTTTCGTCATTGTCAACAAATAAGTGTTATCAAATTTGTATATTATACCTATTGACTTTTGTGTATTTTGACTAATCGTTTTAAAATCAACATTCATCACCTACCCTAACAGCCGCAGTTGTAGGGTTGCGGCTGTTAGGTTGCCTTGCCAGTTTAATTAATTTCGGCTAGCCTTTTAATAATGCATCTTCTATCCTTAGCAGGCGGTTATATTTTGCCACTCGTTCACTGCGGCTCGGGGCACCTGTTTTAATCTGTCCGGCGTTAACAGCAACCGCAAGGTCTGCAATTGTAGTATCCTCTGTCTCTCCGCTACGATGTGATATTATGGTTGTATAACCGCTACGCTGAGCAAGCTTTATCGTCTCTAACGTCTCGGACATACTGCCTATCTGATTTACCTTAATAAGGATAGAGTTTGCACAGCCCTGTGCTATTCCTTTTGCAAGCCGTTTTTTATTGGTTACAAAAAGATCATCTCCTACAAGCTGAATTTTCTCCCCTAGTTCACGGGTAAGAAGTTTCCAACCCTCCCAATCCTCCTCATCAAGCCCATCCTCGATAGAGCATATGGGATATTTTTCGCACAGCTCTCTCCAGTAGTCTACAAGCTCTGCCGAACTAAACTTTCTTCCTGATTTAGGCATAACATAGCTACCAATCCTATCGTTATCTTTCCATTCACTGGAGGCGGCATCTATTGCAATCTTAAAATCTGTGCCGGATTTGTATCCTGCATTAAAAATTGCCTCTAGTATAAAATCTATCGCCCGGCTTTCGCTCTCGAGGTTTGGAGCGAAACCTCCCTCATCACCTACTGATGTGGCCAGCCCCTTGGATTTAAGCAATTTTGCAAGGGAATGAAAAACTTCTGCACACCAACGAAGCCCCTCTTTAAAGGATGGTGCACCTACCGGCATTATCATAAACTCCTGTATATCAATATTGTTTCCGGCATGTGCGCCGCCGTTAAGGATATTCATCATCGGAATGGGCAGAAGATTTGCATTTATGCCTCCTATCATTCTATAAAGCGGCATATCATGGGATGCCGCCGCCGCATTGATACAGGCAATTGACACGGCTAATATTGCATTTGCCCCAAGCCTTGATTTATCCTCGGTTGCATCATGCTTTTTCATAAGCTCGTCTACATGGTAGATATTGCCGGCATCTACCCCCCTTAAAATATCTGAAATATCTATATTTATATTTTTTACGGCTTTTTGTGTCCCTTTACCGCAGTAACGTGCTTTGTCCCCATCTCGTAGCTCTACAGCCTCGTATATACCTGTGGATGCACCGCTTGGCACTGCACCTACCCCTACACTACCATCGGCTAGCTGAACCATAGCCTCCACCGTCGGATTGCCTCTCGAATCTATAATCTCGCGTCCGTAGATATCTACTATCTCACGTTTACAGTTACTCATTAACAAACCTCCAAAAAACCTTATAATATTAATTATGAATTGTTTTTATCAATATTATACTATGCATCACAAGGTTTTTTGTAGTTTTCATGATTATACAGCTTTTATTGTTAAATAAAAAAAGAACCGCCTTCACGGTGAAGACAGTTCTTTTAGATGTTTTTTAAATTAGAATTTGCCTGCTGTTGCTGCTTCTTCTAGGCTAACTGCAACTGCAACGGTCATGCCAACCATCGGGTTGTTACCTGCACCGATAAGGCCCATCATCTCAACGTGAGCCGGAACGGAGGAGGAACCGGCAAACTGTGCGTCGGAGTGCATACGACCCATAGTATCTGTCATACCATAAGAAGCAGGGCCTGCTGCCATGTTATCCGGGTGAAGTGTACGGCCTGTACCACCACCGGAGGCAACAGAGAAGTATGCCTTACCCTTTTCGTTACACTCTTTTTTGTAGGTACCTGCAACCGGGTGCTGGAAACGTGTCGGGTTTGTGGAGTTACCGGTGATGGAAACATCAACGCCCTCTTTCCACATAACAGCAACGCCCTCTGTTACATCGTCTACACCGTAGCAGTTAACCTTAGAACGTAGGCCGGTAGAGTAGGATTTTCTGAAAACTTCCTCGACCTTGCCTGTTGCGTAGTCCATCTTTGTCTCTACAAATGTAAAGCCGTTAATTCTCGAGATAACCTGTGCGGCATCTTTTCCAAGGCCATTTAGAATAACACGTAGCGGGTTACTACGTACCTTGTTTGCCTTCTCGGCAATACCGATAGCACCCTCTGCCGCTGCAAAGGACTCATGTCCTGCAAGGAAACAGAAACACTCGGTGCTCTCTTCCAGTAGCATCTTACCAAGATTACCATGGCCAAGGCCAACAAGGCGCTGGTCGGCAACCGATCCGGGGATACAGAAAGCCTGTAGGCCCTCGCCGATAGCTGCGGCAGCATCGGCAGCCCTTTTACATCCCTTTTTAATTGCGATAGCGGCACCTACTATGTATGCCCACTTTGCATTCTCAAAGCAGATAGGCTGAATACCCTCTACCATCTTGTATACATCAAGGCCGGCCTCCTTGGTGATTTTTTCGGCTTCCTCAATGGAAGCGATTCCATAGCTATTCAGAGTGTCATTAATCTGCTTAATGCGTCTCTCATATGATTCAAATAATGCCATGATTGAACTCCTCCTTTAATTATTCGTGTCTCGGGTCGATAATTTTCACTGCATCAGCAACACGGCCATACTGTCCTTTTGCCTTTTCCCATGCAGTAGTCGGGTCATCACCCTTCTGGATGAAGTCGGTCATCTTACCCAGGCTGACGAACTGATAGCCTATGATAGTATCTTCTTCGTCAAGTGCAATACCGGTTACATAGCCTTCTGCCATCTCAAGATATCTCGGGCCCTTTTTAAGGGTACCGTACATAGTACCAACCTGAGATCTTAGGCCTTTACCTAAATCTTCAAGTCCGGCACCGATTGGAAGGCCATCTTCAGAGAATGCACTCTGTGTTCTTCCGTAGGCAATCTGTAAGAAAAG
>CAYJOX010000027.1:0-1187 GCA_964371915.1 uncultured Oscillospiraceae bacterium | reverse complement strand
ACAAACAAGGTCGGTGTTAAGAGCCTCTAAAACTGTAAGGCCCGGTAGAATTTCGGATGCCATTGCGGCCGAGTGGGTCATACCGGAACATCCGATAGTCTCAACCAACGCTTCCTGAATTATACCTTCCTTAACATTCAGCGTAAGCTTACATGCACCCTGCTGAGGTGCACACCAGCCTACACCATGTGTTAGGCCGGAAATGTCGGTAACCTGTTTGGATTTTACCCATTTTGCTTCCTGTGGAATTGGTGCAGCACCGTGCTTAACGCCCTGTGCGACTGTACACATGTTTTCTACTTCATGTGAATAGATCATACTAAAACTCCCTTCAAATATGTATGAATTATAATCATGGTGTGCTACCCACACCGTAATTACTTATATTTTATCATGAAAAGCAGTATTCGTCCAGTTATTTTGAAAAAAAATAGGACAAGATAGTCATTTTTTTAACAAATTAAGCTGTTGGCTACAAAATATTGCATTGCAACAGCCGTTGTGTTATACTTAACAAAAAGTACACCTTGAAACATTGGAGGAACAGGATGATAAGACACATTGTTATGTGGAAGTTAAAGGAAGAAAACATCGAGGAAAAGAAGGCACAGATGGCCAAGATGAAGGAACTGCTCGAAAACCTTGTAGGCAAGATAGAGGGGTTACAATGCATGGAGGTAAACTCGAATGTTAAGGAGGGTGGTTACGATCTATGCCTATACTCCGAATTTCCGGACATTGCCGCACTTGATTACTACAGGGCACACCCACTACACAAAGAGGTGCAAAAATATGTACACAGCGTAATATGTGAGCGTGGTTTCTGTGATACCGAGATATAGGCTTTGTTCTATTAACAGGCAGTAAGGTTATTGTCCACACCGCTTTAAAGGGCTACTAAATAAAACTCAGTTTATAATTAGCATAATAAAACGGATAACAGCGATACGAGATTCTCGTGTATCACTGTTGTCCGTTTTAGGTTTTATTAGTTTTTACTGCCCTAAAATCCTATCCCATTCCGCTTGGCAATCAACGAGTGCCTGCTTTGGGGTTTTCTCACCGTCAAGCACGGCTACTCCAGCTTTGGTAAGCTGGGCAAGGCACTGCTCGGCGTGAGGCATATATTTTATCTCATCAATTCGTATATACGGATTATCCGGCGATACAGGTGCAGCAGCATATGT
>CAYJOX010000026.1:0-12633 GCA_964371915.1 uncultured Oscillospiraceae bacterium | reverse complement strand
CAATGACAGGTTCCGGCGGTCTTACAATCGTTCTTCCCGGCGAACTTTTCCGCAATATCTTCATCAAGTTAAAGATACATCCCCGTGTACTTGCAAGAACACTTGAGGATAGTGGTACACTATTAATGCCAATCATCCCATGGACAGCAGCGGGTGCTTACATGGTTTCGGTACTTGAGGTAGAAGTTCTATCATACCTACCTTTCGCAGTATTCAACCTTCTTGGCATGGTATTTGCAATGATCTATGCCTTCACCGGCATCTCTATCGGCCGCCTAACCGATGAGGAGCGTGACGAGTTACTTAATAAGGATATCGACACAAGTGTGCTAGGCTAAAAGTACCATATTTTATCATTATAGCGAAGCTATATTTTCATATATAGCTTCGCTATAATACACAAAGGAGTTTAACTTGAAATACAATTTTGACGAAATAGTTGACAGGAAGCTGCCGGATGTTGCTAAATGGTGCTTACTTGAAAAAAACTATGGAAATACAAATGCTTGGCCAATGTGGGTTGCCGACATGGAGTTTGCTACCCCTAAGCCAATAATTGAGGCTCTAAAAGAACGTGCTGCACGTGGAGATTTTGGCTATACCGAGCGTACCGATACATTTCCGGCCGCACTAAAAGGCTGGATTGAGCGCCGCCATGGATACACAATTAATCCGGACTGGGTCTGCTTTAGCCCCGGTATAGTTCCGGCACTTAACGTATTTGTGCAGGCGGTTACAAACCCCGGAGACAGTGTTATCGTTATGCGTCCTGTATATAGCCCCTTTTCGGATGGAATAGTCAATAACGGCCGTAAGGTATCGGTTAATAGCATGATAGAGACCGACGGTGTCTACACAATAGATTTTGATGATCTGGAAAAAAGAGCAGCCGACCCATATACTAAGCTTATGTTCCTATCGAACCCACACAATCCGGTAGGCCGCGTGTTCACAAAGGATGAACTGCAAAAAATTGGCGATATCTGCCTTAAAAACGATGTAGTAATAATATCCGATGAGGTTCATTCCGATTTTGTTTATGATGGCCATAAACATATACCTTTCACATCGGTAGATAGTAGGTTTGAGCAGAACGCTGTGCTTACCTATGCACCTAGCAAAACTTTCAACCTTGCAGGGCTACAGACCTCGGCAATAGTAATACCAAATCCTAAACTTCGTGCCGAGTTTACTGCCCAGCTAACGAGAAATCGTGTCTACCACATTCCTACCTTTGGCAAGGTGGCCTTCGAAACTGCATATAACGAGTGCGACGATTATGCTGATCAACTAGCTGATTATGTATACAAGAACTATCTGCATTTTTGTGAGTACCTCGCGAAAAACATGCCACTTTTATCACTTTCCCCTATGGAGGGTACCTACCTTGCATGGATGGATTGTCGCAAACTAAACCTAACAGAGGAGGAGTTGAACCATTTCTTTGTATTTGAGGCAGAGGTTGCCGGTGATAACGGCATCTGGTTTGGTGATGAGGCCGCAGGTTTTATGCGCCTAAATATTGCCTCCTCGCGTGAGTTTAACCTAGTAGGGTATGATCGCATTAAAAAGGCTTATGATAAAGCAGGCTTTTAAAAAACTAAATCGAGATAAAGAGTAGGGCTGAAAATGATAGCGTTAGCGAAACTTTAATAGCTCTATCCAAAATAAAAAAACGGTGCAGATAATCTAACTGCGAATAAAGAATATGCAGCAAACTCAATTGCTGTATATTCTTTTTATCGTTTTGTAGGCATTATAAAAATAAGGCTGCCGCAGTTGTATCTGCGACAGCCTTATTTTAAATTTTATTAGTTAACTGCTATTCCACCGAAAATCTCAGGGAAAAGAATTTCTGCAGTTAAGCTATCATACTGTGGTGTATATGTTAGCTCATATGCTGCTGTCTTTTCGGTAATTAGTTCCTGTATCTGTAGGTTTATAAGCTGCGTTTCTATTACAGACCTATTAGTAGTAATGGCTTCGTCGGTCATCTCCTGTTTTTCTAAGATATGGTATCCAAAATCTGTCTGCACCGGATCACTTATATCGCCTTCGTCCATCTCAAATGCAGCAGTCTCAAACTCGCTAACCATCTCACCATAGGTGAAAAAATATCCGTCTGGATTACTTGCCATACCGGGGTCGGTGTTATACTCCTCTATAAGGACGTCAAAATCCTCACCGTCCTGGGCCATCTGTGCTACTGCGTTTGCAAGTGCCTCTAAATCGGCATATGGCTCGCCGTTTTCATCTACAGCGCCTTCTAAAGAAGTTTCGTCTACCAGTATATGCTTTACAAGATTGTAGTTTTCAGCTACATAGGCGTTAATATTATCATCGGTGACGGCATACTCCGATTCGGGATCGGTAATCTTCGTATAGATAAGGTTGCTAAGCTTGCTCATGTATAGCTGGTTGTTATAGTATTCGACCGAAACACCACTTGCCTCTACCGCCTGGGTATAGGCTTCCTCGCCGCCGTTTTGCTCGATGAATGCATCAAGGTCTGCCTGTAAGGTCGCCTCATCCTCCTCGGTAAGTGCTATGCCAAAATCTACAACAATATCTCTCATTGCAAGCTCGCTTAGGATTAGATCGACTGTATACTGCTTTGCAATATCATAAAACTCTTTACCTTCCTCGGTAGTAGTATCGAAGATAGAAAGGTCGCCACCGGAGAATGTAGAGAGTGTAACAATTAAAGTATCCTTAAAATAGTCCAGTGTAACACCATTATCACCCACCTTTAAAATATAGGTGTTATCGTTGAGGTTTTCCTCGGTAACCTTACCCTGTGATGCGCTAAAGCCGTAAGGGTCTAACAGAGAGGCAGTTTGGGAACAGCCGGTGAAAAGTACGAGTAACAGTGCAAGAAGTATTGCGGTAAATTTTTTCATTTCAACTCACTTTCAAATATTGTTAATAATATAGATGTTTTGCTTATAGATGTTTTGTAAGTGCGATAGATAGTTGATCGGCGCAGGATGTTCCTCGGCCGCCACAATCTATTCCGGATAGTAACCCTACAATCCTTTGTACCGATTGCCCTTCTACTAATCTGCATACCGCCTTATTGTTACCGTCACAGCCACTCTCAATATTTAGGCCATTTATACAACCATCTACAATGTTGTAGGTCATACGCTTTGAGCAGACTCCGCTGGGCTTGAAAATTTCCATAGTTGCTATAATCCTTAGTTAAAATACAAAGTGTTAATTGGAACGATAATTTGCATTATATCACAGTGAGGTTACTAATGCAAGCATTTGTTGACTTTACTTATCTTCTCTTGCTACTGCAAGCATTAGCTTTATGCGGTTTTCCTGGTTTACCTTAGTAGCGCCTGGGTCATAATCGACTGCAACAATATTTGATGCAGGGAATATCGAACGTATCTTTCTTATCATTCCCTTTCCCACGATATGGTTGGGCAGGCATCCGAATGGTTGAGCGCACACAATATTTTCATATCCCTGCTCGCATAGTTCCAACATTTCGGCAGTTAACAACCAACCCTCGCCCATCTTGTTACCATGCCCCACAACACCGTCTACCAGATGTTTAAGGTGAAAATACTCTCCGGGTGGTGTGAAAACCGGAAAAGCCTTAACAGAGTCGCCTATAGCTTTTTCCAAATCCAGAAAATACTTCATAACACGCTTTAGTATAGCACCTTTAATGAAGCTTCCACCATACAGCTTTATATCTTCGATACGGTTATCTAGTTTAAATAGCATAAAGCCCATAAGCCCGGGAACCATCACCTCGCACCCTTGGGAGAGTAAGAATTTCTCCAGTGAGTTATTGGCAATTTCGGCATATTTTACATATATTTCGCCTACAACACCAACCTTTGTTTTAGATGTTCTCACTGCATCTATCGATGCGAAATACTCTGCAATATTGTTAAGGTTATTCCTTACATCAGGTAATGATAACCCCTTTTTGTTATGAAACTGTGTTGTTAAGTTATCGATCCAGTAATCTACAGCTTTTTGTGATGCTCCTTGTTCACATTCATATGGTTCCGTTTGGTTTTTTAAAAGCATTAACAGATCACCGTAGATAATTCCGGCAAGTGTTTTCCTTAGCATTGCAAGGGTGAACTTAAAGCCGGAGTTTTTCTCAAGCCCCGATAGGTTGAGTGATATTACAGGGACATGCCCATAACCTGCCTTTTTAAGCGCCTTTCTAAGTAGATGTATGTAGTTAGATGCACGGCAACCTCCGCCGGTCTGGGTTATCATAAGTGCTACACGGCTTGTATCATAAGCTCCACTTTCGAGTGCATCGATAAACTGGCCTATTACCAAAAGTGCAGGATAGCAGGTATCGTTATGGACATACTTCAAACCACAATCTACTACCGATTTACCGGTGTTTTTAAGTATCTCCATGTTGTAACCGTAATCATTAAATATTTTCTTTATAAAGGTAAAATGTATGGGTAGCATGTCCGGCGCCAATATGGAATAGCTCCGTTTCATCTCCATTGTAAATTCTACTCTACCTGTAGGTTCCATCCGATCTATCTCCTAATTAAATTGTAGCAAGCAGGCTACGAACTCTTATCTTAACTGCACCGAGATTGGTAATCTCGTCAATCTTTATCTGGGTATAAATTTTGCCGTTAGAATGTAGGATAGAGCGCACCTCATCGGTGGTAATTGCATCTACACCACAGCCGAACGATACAAGTTGTATCAACTCCATGTCTTTTTGTGTCCCTATATAACCGGCGGCATCATACAGGCGTGAATGATATGTCCACTGGTTTAGTACCGATACCTTTACGGACTCCCCAAGATGACAGATAGAGTCCTCGGTTACAACTGCAACCCCACAAGAGCAGATAAGCTTGTCTATACCATGGTTGACCTCCGGGTCAAGGTGATAGGGGCGGCCGGCTAGCACCATTATCGGCTTAGATTCGCTACGTGCCTTATTTATTATAGCCTCCGCACCAATTCGCGTACGCTCTAAAAACAGCTCTCTCTCGGTAAAGGCGGCGGCAACAGCCTTTTTAATTTCCGCAAGGGGAATCTTATCAAAATGCTCTGCAAGAATTGCCTGAATCTTAACTGCGAAATCCTTTGGTCGGTGTATGCCGATATAATCATAGATGTATTTCACCTTATCTACCGAGGGGATGTTGGCATGCACAACCTCAGGATAGTATGCTACAACCGGGCAGTTGTAGTGGTTATCACCACGGTTTTCATCAAGGTTATAGGTCATACATGGGTAGAATATAGCATCGACATTCTGCGGTAGCAACCGCTCTATATGCCCGTGAACCAATTTAGCGGGGAAGCAAACGGTGTCGGACGGTATTGTATGTTGCCCCTCGCTGTAGAGTTTCCTGTCAGAATATCCGCTACATACCGGCTCAAAGCCAAGCATCTCAAAAAAGCGGTGCCAGAACGGATAAAGCTCATACATATTAAGAACTAAAGGAATTCCTATTCGACCCCTACGGTTCACAACCTTTTTGTCTATATACTCCGAAAGAAGTTGTATCTTGTAGTCGTATAGGTTGAATTCATCATTTCTGGAGTGCCCGCCTACAACCGGCTTTTCACAGCGGTTTCCACCTATCGATTTTCTCCCATCGTTAAAGGAGTTAACGGTAAGTGCACAGTTATTTGTACAGCGGTGGCATACAACCGATTTAACGGTATGTTTAAAATCTTTTAACTGCTCTGCCGATAAAACGGTGGAGGAACCGAGCGTTTGCTCCTTGGCATATAGTGCTGCACCGTAGGCGCCCATCATGCCGGATATATTTGGGCGAATAACATCTGCCCCGATTTCAAGCTCAAAGGCACGTAGTACGGCGTCGTTTAAAAATGTTCCGCCCTGTACAACGATATTACTGCCAAGCTCCGATGCCGATACGGCCCTTATTACCTTGTATAGTGCATTTTTTACAACGCTTATCGAAAGGCCGGCCGATATATTTTCGACCGTGGCACCATCCTTCTGTGCCTGTTTAACAGAGGAGTTCATGAAGACGGTGCAACGTGAGCCGAGATCCACCGGTGCATCGGCAAAAAGCCCAAGCCTTGCAAACTCCGGTGTAGTATATCCTAATACCGATGCGAAACTCTGTAAAAAAGAACCACAGCCGGAGGAACATGCCTCGTTAAGAAAGATATCGTCTATCGCACCATTTTTTATGCGAAAACACTTCATATCTTGGCCGCCGATATCGATAATAAAATCAACGTCCTTGTTAAACTTTTTTGCAGCCTTAAAATGTGCAACCGTTTCCACTATACCGAAATCCAGTGCGAACGCCTGCTTGATCATCTCCTCGCCGTAACCTGTTACAGCCCCGCCCTTTACGACAGCCGCCGGAAAGGTGGTATAAAATTCCTCTAAAAAACCTTTTATCAGCTTTACCGGGTTGCCTTCGTTAGAGCTGTATTTTTTAAATAGCAGCTCATCACTCTCGGTAATAACGGTAAGTTTCACCGTCGTGGAGCCGGCATCTATACCTATATATACATTGCCGCTGTAGCTTGGGTTATCGACCTGCTCTACCACGGCGAGGGCATGCCGTTTTAAAAAATCATCATACTGTTGCTTGTTTTCAAACAGTGGATTAGATTTAACATAGTTATTTGATTTTGGGTTATTACTGATTAGCTGCATAAGCTGTGTTAAAGTATAGCTGCTTTGTGCAAGCATTGCCGTGCCTATTGCAACGAAATAAAGTGAATTTTCAGGGCATTCTCCCTTTATAGATAGAATCTCATCAAAACTCTGCCTTAGCTGGTCCATAAAGGTGAGTGGCCCACCGAGATATACTATGTTACCTGTAATATCTCTGCCCTGCGCAAGCCCGGCAACCGTCTGGTTAACTACAGCGTGAAAAATACTTGCCGAGATGTCCTCTTTCCCGGCACCCTGGTTAAGCAGTGGTTGTATATCGGATTTAGCAAATACTCCGCAGCGGGAAGCTACAGAATATATTTTATTATGATTTTTTGCAAGTTCGTTAAGCTCACCCGGTGTAACATGCAAAAGGGTAGCCATCTGATCGATAAAAGCACCGGTGCCACCGGCACAAGAGCCGTTCATCCTTACCTCTAAACCGCCGTTAAGGAATAACAGTTTTGCATCCTCACCACCGAGTTCTATTACCACATCGGCCGATTGAAGAAGATTATCTATTGCAATCTTTGTTGCATATACCTCCTGCACAAAATCAACACCGAGAGTATCGGCTATGCCCATACCTGCAGAACCTGAGATTCCTACACTGAGCGTTGCACCCTGTGGCACGATAGATTCTATCTGGCTTAGTGCAGCAGATAGCTTTTCGGCAACCATAGAAAGATGCCTTTCGTAACAGGAAAAAAGCAGCTTGTTATCATCATCAATTAATACACATTTAAGTGTGGTAGATCCAATGTCTATACCGAGTTTTAGCTTTTTATTCATAATTTCCATTTTTAAATACATACATAAAAGCGTCTTAATTAAAAGGTAGCGGTATACTGAAAATATTATTATACCGCTATCTTTTTATGATACTCCATTTATCGTATTTAGTCAACCGTGAAAAGAAAATAATGCAATATTGTTATGCAGTAACAGCAAATTTCATTAAAAAAACACAAAATAAATGTTGACTTGCCAATGCTTTAAGTAGTAGAATAATTAGCATAGTGTTTTAAATAAAGCAGTTTAATAGTTAAGGAGTTTGTAGGCGATATGATTGAGGTTTCAAATCTTGTCAAAAAGTATGGACCCAAAAAAGCTGTATCCGATATAAGTTTTACTATCGGTGACGGTGAGATTGTTGGGTTTCTTGGCCCTAATGGTGCAGGCAAGAGCACCACGATGAATATTATTACCGGCTACCTATCGGCAACACAGGGGAGTGTAAAGATAGACGGAATAGATATTCTAGACGATCCGATAGCTGCAAAAAAAAGGATAGGGTATCTTCCCGAACAACCACCGCTATACCTTGATATGACAGTAGAGGAGTATCTCGATTTTGTATATGAGCTTAAAAAGGTTAAGATGGAAAACCGCCAGGATCATATAAACGATGTATGTGAGCAGGTAGGAATAGAGCATGTATATAAAAGGATAATAAAAAACCTATCCAAGGGTTACAAGCAACGTGTTGGGCTTGCAGCCTCATTAATAGGTGATCCGGAAACACTTATACTGGATGAGCCTACAGTAGGCCTTGACCCAAGGCAGATTATTGAGATACGAAATGTTATTAAAAGCCTAGGTAAAAAGAGAACCATTATCCTTTCCAGCCATATTTTGCCTGAGGTGCAGGCTGTTTGTGAGAGAGTTTTGGTTATAAGCAACGGAGTAATAGTTGCAGATAACACCCCGGAAAACCTTTCAAACAACCTAACCGGTGCACATCGCCTAACTATGAAGATTAAAGGTGCACAAAAGGCTATCGAATCCGCAATAAAGGCTACCGATAATGTTAAAAAGGTGGACTGTATCGGTGAGCGAGAAGATGGGGTTTTCGAATTCCATGTAGAGTCGGACGAAAATACAGATGTAAGAGAAAGGCTTTTCTATGCACTTGCAAAGGCAAACCTGCCTATAATGGCCCTTGGCTCTTTGGATCTCTCTCTTGAGGATATATTCCTAAAGCTTACAACCGAGGAGGAGAAGGATATAGTGCCTGAGCCGGAGGATATAAATCCGCAGGAGCCACAGCAGGAAGTACAGGAAAAGGAGGGAGAGTAAGATGCTAGCTATTTTTAAAAGAGATTTTCGCAGTTTTTTCACCTCTCCGCTTGGTTACATTGTATGTGCGGCCTTTACCTTTATAACATATTTTTTATTTTACCTTTTAAATATTGCCATAAACCCAGTCAGTGATGTATCTGCGCTGTTTAACCTACTCGTAGCCATATTAATGCTAGGCGTTCCGCTACTAACTATGAAGCTACTATCGGATGAAGCAAGGCTTAAAACAGACCAACTTCTGTTAACCAGCCCGGTAAGTGTTGTAGAGATAGTTGTAGGCAAATATTTCGCGGCTATGGGTGTTGTAGCGATAGCAATGATAGCAACGTTAGGTGTTCCTCTTATTCTATCTATGTTTGGAGAACCTGCTGTGTGGCAGATAGCCGCAAACTATATAATGCTAATACTCGGCATAGCAACATTTGTTTCGATAGGGCTGTTTGTTTCCTCCCTAACCGAAAGCCAGGTTATTGCAGCAGTATTAAGCTATGTGATTATCTTTGCGCTGTTCCTGGTAGATTTTTTTGTTGGAATAATATATATTCCTATTATTCAAGATATAATAGGATGGTTTTCCATCTTTTCAAGGTTTTCTAACATTACTAACGGAATGTTATCGCTTGCCGATATAGTATATTTCTTAAGTATTATAGTGGTGTTTTTATTTCTTACCACTCGTGTTCTTGAAAAGAAACGTTGGGCATAGGGGGGAAGAATGAAAAAGTTATTTGATTCAAAACGCTTTAAGCATGGTAGCATATCTATAGTTTTTGCAGTTGTTTTTATTGCTATTATAATTGTGTTAAACCTAATGGTAGGTGCTATTGGAGATAGATTTAACCTATCTATGGATATAACCGTAGATGGAATCTACACCGTATCCGATACAACGGTAGATATGCTGCAAAACTTAGAAGAACCGGTATCGGTTTATATCATGCTATCCGAAGAGGTAGTTGAGACCAATGCAGGATTTCTTGATGCAAATGAACTACTAAAAAGAATGGCTAACTACTCAAACGGTATGTTAAGCATCGAGTATGTAGACCTATTACAAAACCCTAACTTTCGCAATAACTTTACCAATCCTGATAGTATAATTTCCGGATCAATTGTAATGCAGAGCTCTAAAAGGGACAATATAATAGATATTTATGATCTTTACGATACCTCCTATGACTATCAAACAGGAGAGGAGTATACCTCTGGATATCAGGCCGATCAGGTAATAGCATCGTCACTACATTTTGTAACCACAGATGAGATACCTAAGGCTGCATTTATTACAGGGCATGGAGAGGTAGCAGACAACGAGTCGTTTAATGCGATATTCAGCTCTAACAGCTATGAACTTTCGCAGATACAGCTTATAAATGAGGAAATTCCCGAGGATATTAATACCCTTATTATAAATGCACCAACTACCGATTATTCGGAGGAGGAGATAGCAAAGATAAACGAGTTTTTATCGCTAGAGGTAAACAACAATCTAATAGTTGTCTACTCTCAAAACATGTATGAGCTTGAACTGCTTAATCGTTATCTTTCGGAGTGGGGCGCAGAGCCGGGCGAAAACATTGTAATTGACACCGAGCGTGCAGCAAACCCCAACCCCGCCATATTTATACCGGAACTGTTATCACATGAGATAACCGACCCTATTATTCAAAGTGAGGTTGAAGCCGTTGTAGTACCGGGGACGACCGATATAAATGTAACCTACGATGCCAGTGGCTACCGTACAACTACGGTGTTGATGCAATCTGCCGAGAGTTCATACGGCAAAAACTTTTTATCAGGCGAGACTATCGATGATATAACAAAACAGGAGGGAGATGCCGAAGGGCCGTTCCCACTTATGTTGCTCACAACAGATTACCAATATGTAGATAATGAGCCCATATATCACAACGTGGTGTTTATCTCAAGCCCCGAACTTATAGGAACCTCTGTCCTAGACAATGCAGCATACCAAAACAAAAGCTTAATAACATCTGTAGTTGATTATATCAACCCGGATGTTGATGCTGTTATAGTTGAGGCGATTGATTATAAAAATATAAGCATGGTTGTAACGGCGGGGGCAGCCACAGCAGTTCTTGTTGTATGTGTAATACTACTGCCGCTTGTATTCGTTGCAGTTGGAATAGTTGTATTCATTAGGAGAAAAAACAGGTAATGAAAAAATATAGAGCATTAATTATTGCCGCAGTTTTTCTGGTTGTAGCAGTAATAGCATATATCCTGTTGATGTCTGCCCCGGAAAGCTCACAGCAGATAGATGTAGAAGATCAACTTATTAAACTACCTACAGAGCTTGTATCTGTAGAGGAACAAAACCTCACCTCGGTAACGATAGAGGCCGAAAACTCCTTTTCTATTGTTGCAACACAATCGGAACAGGAGGGTGATGATTCACAGGATATAACCGTAACACAGTACAGCCTGTCCGATGATATGGGGATGAAGTATGAACAGGCATACTTAAAACTTGCTGCAGATACCCTTCGCTCTATAAGCGTTGAGGGAGACCCTATTGCAGCATCCGGATACTCTGAGTACGGGTTAGATAACCCGGCTGCCATAGTTACAATTGCACACTCCGAAGGTGAGCTTAGCTACGAGATAGGAGACGAAGCGCCGGGCGCAGAGGGTTACTATGCAAAACTTTCGGATAGTGATGATGTATGGTTAATACCTACAAATATTGCTGAGTATGCATTAGGCGGAAGCTGGCAGTTCCGAGATAAGCTTGTCTTTAACTACGAAGAGGGTGAGGAATACATTGCCATAGAAACTTTTAAGTTAGAGCGTAGTGGTGAAGATACTATTGAAATTGGCCAGGTTGGCGAAGATGCCGGGGAATTTAGCTCGACCTTTACACTAACAGCGCCTATTGTACATGAGGCAAATGACGTTGTATTACTTGAAGATATATTTGCCTATTTCTCAAGCCTTAGCTACGGTGAAATAATCGAAGATAATCCACAGGATCTTACCATATACGGCATACCACACCCGTTAGAAGAAGCAGAGCAGGGAGAACAGGCCGAACCGGAGGAGCCAATGGGGCAGATGGAGCCCAGGGCACGGATAACCTTAAACGATAGGCTTATAATAACTATAGGTGATTTTACCGATGACACTAACAGCCACTACTATGCAACGGTATCCGGTGTAGATTCGGTAGTAACATTTCCGGCATCGGCATTTCCGTTTTTAGATATAGAGTATTCAACGTTGTTAAGCTCGATCCTTTGGCTTCATAATATTAGCGAAGTACAGAGCGTGGAGATTATCACCCCTAGTGGTGAGGATCTAATCGAATTCAATCATATGCAAAACCCCGATGATGAGGAAGACACATGGATGGAGCCTACCCTAAACGGTGAATCGATAGAGGAGGATTATGCCAAGGATGTCTATCTTGAAATATTATCGGTAACGATCGACGATATAATCGAAGGCGAACCGGTAGTAGGGGAGGCGGAGTACTCTTTAACTATAAATAAAACAGATGGTGAAAGATACAATATGTCCTGCTATCGTATTAATGAGAGGCATTACGGCGTTATAATGGATGGCGAGCCACTACAATTTTATGTAAACATTGACCTGTTAACGCTTATCGAGGATATGATTGCCGAAATAGAGGATGGGGAATACGAAGCATAGTTTAAGAAACATTCAAAAAAGGGAGTATCTTGTATGGCTACACAGCCTATCTACCAATTTATCATAGAGCTTGACGGCTATAGCCCTAAAATGTGGAGGAGAATCCAGGTATTAGGCGATGTTAATATGGCAAAGCTAGGATATATTATTATGAGCCTGTTTGAGATGGAGGGTAGGCATAGCTTTAACTTTGAAGTACCGGTAATTGATAATTT
>CAYJOX010000025.1:0-12779 GCA_964371915.1 uncultured Oscillospiraceae bacterium | reverse complement strand
ACCGGAGAGATAAAATGTTTAATAGTACAATTATAGTTCACACTCAGGCGCATAACTCAAAGGCAACTATCTGTCGGGCGATAGATAGTGTGCTAAATCAAACATATAAAAACTTTGTATATTATATTGCCGATAACGGATCTTCTGATGGTACCCGAGAGATTATTGAAAGCTATGCAGCTAAAGATTCTCGCATTGTGCCGGTGTATTTTCCGGTGAATGATGGGGCCACAATATATGCATTTGATAATATTATAGCTACCTACCAAAGAATACTGTTGGAGAATCGTGGAGAGTTTTATTGTTCCCTTGATAGTGATGATGAATATATGCCGAACTTTCTTGAAGAAACGCTTAGGGTGGCACAAAATGGAAACTACGATATTGTTATCTGTGGTAATCAGGTAATCGACCTTTCAATCATGTTGGTAAACGATAGAAAAATACCGAAAGATATTGAGCTAACACGTGAAATTTATGATCGAAAGTTTGATCAACTTTATTGTTTTTTTCGTACAATTTGGGGGAAGCTGTTCCGAATATCTACAGTTGGTGAAAAATTGTATAGCAAATCATCCATTATGCCGTACGGTGGAGACACTATGATGGTGTTAGATGCACTCTGTGTCTCGAAGCGTGCAATAGTTATTAGCTCCGTTCTTCATAAATACTATTATTCTCCCAAAAGTGTATCATATAAATATGAGCCGTTGAGATTGAAAGCCGATTCTATCCTTTTTGATAAAGCGTTTAGCTTTATTAAAAACAAGGTAGGATATGTTTCTGATTATAACAAAAAGACGCTTTATATTATATATTATTATGCTATTAGAGATACATTAAGTGTAGTTTTAAAATCAAATATTACTAATGATGATAAAATAAGCAATATATTTGATGTACTATCCTGTACAACAACACTCACTATGTTGGGTGGCTTAGAAAACCCGATGATTGATATAGTGAAATGCTTGGAATTAGTTGGTGAAGTATATAATGCTTTGGTTGCTATAGCATCAACAACAATCAACAGGGAGGCATTGTGGCTCGGGATGAATTTATCTGCTATGCTTCAAAAAAACAACGATTATATATATTGGAATAAAAAAAATATAGAGTATTTAATCAACGAACAGCAGTTTGAAGAAGCTCAAGAGCAACTAGATGAATGGCTTAGCATGTTGCCGGAGGATATAGATCTAGATAATCTTAAAAAGTATATTAATAAAATGCAAGAAAAAATTTGAGGTTTATTAATAGCTAGCCCATTCTATACTCAAGGTTTTCATAGATTACCGTACAGCCTATCTCTATCTCTAAAGGCAGAAAAAACAGTGCTACCTGGTTTTCGCCCTTTTCACTTACCAGTATGGCATAGTCTCCGGCTATGTCCTTTACTGTATATTCTATCTTTTCTAACATATTACCCCTAAAATTTGAAATTATCTCTTAAAAAATTTGCTGAACAAACCGTAAACGGCACCAAGAAAACTACTTCCTAAAAACACCCTTGCGTGGTTTAGGTTGTTTTCGTATGCCTGCGAGCGGTAATACCTTGTCCTGCGATAGGCATCTTTTGGTTCGTTATCGAAGATGTTATATAGGAATGTACATAGTTCGTCGTACTTTTTTTGGGGGTAATCCTCCTGTACAAACTCGGGCTGTGTAAGCATATCTATATAAAGCTCATTGTTATTATCTATCTTTTTAACATATTCAACCACCGCGGCTTCGCTTGCGAAATCGTGGCCGTTTACAAAAGCCCTAGTATTAAACTCTTTATCTACATTTTTGTTGCCATAGTAGATTGGGACTGAGAGTTTATAAAGGCATCGGTTATCTTTTCGCCGCAGTAGTTTAGGTAATCTACACTCTCTATGGCTAACGTAAACTTAGATTTTTGAACAAACGGCCCTTTTGTACCACCAAAGGTTACACGTTCCCCGTTTGGCATATTGTTTTTATAGCTACCGGCGCAATCTACACGCTTGTATGTTGAAAAAGCATCTAAAAAACTTTCTCTTTTATTTGTTTTAGAATCATGCCCAAAGATAAAATTACAAAAATATTTTTTACTTTTTAAAACATCCTCTGCCTGCTTGCGAGTTAGTTTTTCTCTTTTGTTGTATGGGCCAGACCTCTCGTAGAGGAAAAGGGGATATCGTATATGTCTATCTCCAAAGGAGATATCATCAAAATCTATCGAGTAGTCACATATATTAAAATCTGCCGAGTAAAATTCACCGGTAAACATTATTCTTACGCAGTCGTATTTCATATATTCAAAGGCCTTGCAGAGGGGTGAGAAGAACAAAAAGTCCGGCTTTTCTGATAAGATAATATCGTACCGCTCCTTTAATATGTTGTAAAAAAGGTTGTCGGCAGGGTCGAATCCTTCCCAAAAACCTAAAAATTTGATATTAATTACTTTTTTCATTACCATCTCCGTCTAAATTTAGCCTATCTTTGAAAACCTGCGCCACATGCTCTAAGGTGCACTCGCTGTAGACCTCTTTTATCTCTTGATAACTTAATCGCTTGCCCTTAGAGTTAAAAAGAAAGTTGACGGCATCCTCTGCCGAACTACCATTGCAATATTCATCTAGTATAAACCCTAGTGGGTATCTATCGAGATACTCTTTTGATGGGCAGTTTGGAACTTTACAGGTAGAGAATATGGGCTTACCAAGTGAAAAGTAATCAAATATCTTGCTTGGTACCTGGTTTGTAATAAGGTTTCCTATGTTTAGAAGTACATCGGCCTCGTTTTGTATAGCTGTTGCCGTCTCAAGATTTACAGGTTCTTTAATAACTATATTATTAGGGTATCTGCCTGAAAACTCTACTATAGATTCGCTTTTTATCTCCCCGATAAAATAAACTCTTATTTTATCGTTTAGCAAAAGCATTGCCGAGAAATATTCTAAAAACGACCTTGGTGAACGATAGGAATCTTCCATTATTCCACAGTAGACTATATTAATATACTCGTTATTAAATTTAATTTCATCTTGTTTGCTACAGTTAATCTCCCTTACGTTTGGGAACTCAACGGCCGTTAATTTGCCGGTAAATCTACTGTAGCCGACATGATCCTTATACTGGTTGAGTAAAACAGGGGTCGTAAATACATGCTTAGCAATTTCAAAGTTATGCTGCTCTGTAATGATTTTCTGTTCTTTATCATCTGTATAGAGCTCGTGTAGGCCATACGGGTCAAGTTGGTATAAAACCACAGGTAGGTTATATTGTGTCGCTAATTTAGCAGCCCAGTGCGGTTCTTGTAGTGTGATAAAGATATCAAAGCTATTTTTTTTAAAAAAATTATGAAGTATAATCATATCTTCTTTGGCTATTACCTGTTGCCTGTATTCAGAACTTTTATAACCATATGCAACCTTTAACGCTTTAAATGGGTGGATAAGCATAAATTGTAACACAGCCTTGTTTCGTACCGCATCGATTTTTTCTACATGTTCCTCTAACAATGCAAAGGGATTTTTCTTCCTTTTATAGGCAATAATTCTAAGATTGTCACAAGGAGTGTCGTCAATGTCGATATCATCATTTATACCTAGTACATAGCAGTTTATATTGCCCAAAGCTAACTGCCGTGCTAACTGCACTACAATTTTATTAGCAGCATTTAGTCTGCCGGAAAACTCGCCGGCAAAAAAAAGAATTTTCAAGTTGCAGCCTCGTTTTTTATTGTATTATACAGTATAAAACAATAAACTGCAACCCCTTTAATAGCTAACACCCACCACGCAAAGCAGAGTAATTTTATTAAATATGTAAAAAATTATTTTATACTCGTAATGAAGTTGGAAATGTGTTATAATTAGATGGGAAAATCTACATGAGGGTTTAAATGGCGGGAAAAAATTATATTTTTTATCAGGCAAAAACACAATTTACAAATGTAGGAGATGCGCTTATAAATTATACTTTACTTCAAGAGCTGAGAAATATGGGCGAGCTTATGGTAAATGTTAGAGGTATCCCGAAAGACTTTGTTGAGGAACTTAAAATACAAGAGTCGGAAATGATAAGTTGTAGTGAATTGATTTATAACCTTATAATACTTAAACACTCGATTTTATCTTTGTTTAATTCTAATAAAATATATTTGTTTTCTGGGCTTGGTGATGCTACAATAGCTAACAATAGCGCAGCGGTTAAAACACTTTTATCTGCATTTATCTTGTTGTTTTTAAGTTTTTTTGGTTTAATAAGTGCAAGAGTTGGGCGCTCTGTTAAACCGCTAAGTGGTCTTTTTGCATTAATTGAGCGTTTTAGAAATGTCTCGGTAAAACATTTATATGTTAGAGATTCATACTCGTTAAAAAGTTATAAAGACATGGGTGTTAGCAAGGTTGGGTTTTGCCCGGATATGTCCTGGCTTTTTTTGGCGGATAACGGCAAGAAGCTTAACGAGAATAACAATGTAGGAATAACATTCAGACATAGTGTTGTAGGGGAAAGAGACGAAAAGTATATAGGCGCGATAATTGTAAAACTTAAAGATACCTTAATGTTTTTGCAAGCTAAACATCAAGCCCCACTAAAGATGTATGTGTTTTATCAGGTTGAAGGGGACAGAGATTTTTGCAAAGAGATATACGAAAGCCTGAAAAGTGATTTTGATATTACTTTTTTAGATAGGACAATTGTTATGGATACCTTGGATGAATGTTATAATAATTTTGCGTACCATATAAGTAACCGGCTACACTCTATCTTAGTAGGCTATAAGTACGGCTCCTTTCCGATAGCGCTAATTGACACAGAAAGGCATGTTAAGATATCCTCACTGCTAACGGATGCCAAGCTGGATGCACTCATGCTTGACGTTTACAGTAGTAATATAAAGGATAAGGTTAACTATATTGCAGATAATAAGCAACAACTGTTTAACGCGTTACTTAAAGTTGAAAATGAATCAAAACAACAGATAAAACAGGTTGTTGATGTAATATTTAATGCAAATACCCCTGGAGAACCAATATGAGTGAAAAGAGTAGGCTGTTTAAAAATGCCTTAATTATTGCAATGGGTAGCTTTGGCGCTAAGGCAGTATCATTCTTGCTTTTGCCACTTTACACCTCCATTCTCACAACAGTCGAATATGGTACATATGACTATATACTCGCAATATCATTTTTTTTAACCCCGATATTTACCTTGTCAATAAATGAGGGTATGTTTAGATTTATAATAGATAGCGGCTTTGATGGGTCGGGATTTAAAAAAATAATCTCTCATACTTTTTTAATAGTCCTTGGAGGTTGTGTTCTACTCGTTGCAATTATGGTGCCTTTAAATTTAATTATAGGCATTGATTATGTCTTTTATCTGGTGTTGTACGTTATAATGACTTCGTTATATTCTTTTACAAACAACATATTACGCGGCCTTGGAGAGATGAAATATTACTCGATTAACTCGGCTATAAAAACATTAGCACAGTTACTCCTCAATATTTTAGCAGTAGCAGTGTTCAGAACAGGTGTGGAGGGCTTGTTTATTTCGATGTGTTTTTCTGAGGGATTAGGCTTTTTAGTTGTTTTTATTAGTAAGAAATTATGGAAACAGATTAGCTTTAAAAATATATCTAGAAGCTTTATGAAAGAACTTTTAGTATATTCACTCCCTCTTGTTCCCAACGCATTAAGTTCACGAATACTTTCATTATCGGGCAGACTTGTTATAAGTGCCTTTATGGGTGCGGCCGCTAACGGAATTTATGCTATCGCATATAAGTTTCCAAGTATAATTGAAACTGTATATCATTATTTCTATAATGCATGGAGTGAAAGTGCCTCTAGGATTATTGCTAAAGGTAAAGATGAAGCAGAAAAATATTACAACTCACTTTATAAGATCATAGATAATGCTATATTCTCTGTAATACTTTTTACTATCGCTACGATGCCTATTATCTTTAGAATTCTTATTCGTGGTGATTATATAGAGGGATACATATATGTGCCTATTTTATTAGTTTCTATCTATTTTAACTGTATTGGTAAGTATTACGCCGGGATTTTCACAGCGTATAAGAACACTTCGATGATAGCAAAATCAACTGTAATAGGTGCGGCCGTAAACCTTGCTATAAATTTTACGCTTATACATTTTATTGGCCTATATGCAGCTGCAATTGCAAGCCTCGTTGCGGATGCACTTATCGTGATAATAAGAAAGAGATATCTTGATAAGGATTGCAGAATAGAGATAGATAAAAAACAGATTGCAATTAGAACAGTGCTTGTAATAGTTTTAATGCTACTATACAGATATGACGATTTAGTGCTGATGCTAATCTCTATCGCAATTGCCTCGGTTTATGCATTAATCGATAATAAAAGCCTGATAGATGATATATTTAAATCTGTTAAAAAAATAATTAATAAAAGAAAAGGTAGCCTATAGGCTACCAATCCATCTTTCGTCTTTAATAAGTTCAACCTGGCCGGTTGTTAAACTCTTTTGTACATCGATAACACGCTGGTTTTCACTGCCCTTAAACCGCAGGTTAAGGTTCCGCATGGCCTCTACGTATCTCCCGTCTATAAGCACATCAATTTCTGCTAATAGTGCCTGTTGCATGCTATCTGCCGCTAAAATTTCTTCGAAGCGGTAGCCGCTGTAACAGGCTATTTCGTACCCAAAAGGTTTTAACATCTTTGCAAGATTATAAAAAGGTTCCGGCTGGCACAATGGCTCACCACCTGTGAATGTTATGCCTTTGCATAGCGAATTTGCCCTGATTATCTTATAAATCTCATCCACGCTTATTAAAGTGTTTTTATCAAAGGAGTGGCTCTGAGGGTTATGGCAACCTAGGCAGGCATGTGGGCAGCCCTGGCTGAATATAGCTATACGCAGTCCAGGGCCGTCTACAACAGAATCATTAACAATTGAAGCAATATTAATAAATGATGTCATATTATTGGTGCTTTACACGCTCAGATTCTTCGGATTTTTTTGCATCATTCCATTTGTCCATTGTGCCTACAAGATAACCGGTGATACGGCGTATACGTTCAAAACCTACATCCTTGCCGTATTTTGCATCTTTATTTAGTTCTATATTACTCATTATAATTCTCCTTTAGATACATCCTATGTTCTTATCGAAATCTGCATACATTTTGCGAAGCTCTGCTATCTTCTCCTCCGAGAGTGCCTCACCGCTACGCCTTCCACAGCGTGGGCAAACCTCACCTATAACTCCAACATAACCGCATATAGGGTCCCTGTCTACAGGGTGGTTTATACTTCCGTAACCAATTCCGGCATCATGCATACACCTTACCACTGCCTCAAAGGCTTCAAGGTTGCTAGAAGCATCGCCGTCAAGCTCAACATAGCTTATATGGCCGGAGTTTGTGAGTGCGTGATAGGGAGCCTCTTTGGTGATTTTTTCTTGAATAGATATGTTGTAATACACAGGGATATGGAACGAGTTTGTGTAGTAATCCCTATCGGTTACACCCTCAATATTTCCATAACGCTTTTTATCTATGCGTATAAATCTGCCACTAAGGCCCTCGGCCGGTGTTGCAAGTAGGCCGTAGTTAAGTTTTTCTTCTACCGCACGTCTATCACAAAAATCTCTCATATATTTAACTATCTTATAGCCTTTATCCTGCATCTCGTCCGATTGGCCATGGTGTTGCCCGTAAAGGGCTACAAGCGTTTCGGCAAGACCGATAAAGCCTATCGAAAGGCTACCGTGACGAAGCACCTCACCGATTTTATCGTATGGGCCGAGTTTGTCACTATCAAGCCAGATGCCCTGCCCCATTAAGAATGGGTAGTTGTATACACGTTTCTTCTTTTGTATATCATATCTATCCTTAAGCTGCCGAGCAACTAAATCAAGCTTTTGGTCCAGCATCTTAAAGAACAGGTCTTCGTCGCCTTTAGCCTCTATAGCAAGGCGGGGAAGGTTAATAGATGGGAAGGACAGGTTCCCTCGGCTATTAGATATCTCGCTGTTTGGGTATGCTGTGTTCTGCAGCCCATGGTAGCAACCTCTGTCTCTGGTTTTCCTTCAACATAGTATTGAAGGTTAAATGGGCTATCTAAAAACAGATAGTTTGGGAAAAGGCGTTTAGCGCTTACCCTGAACGAGAGTAAAAACAGATCGTAGTTTTTATCCTCTTTATTGTAGTTTACCCCCTCCTTAACCTTGAAGATATGGATAGGGAAGATGGCTGTTTCTCCATGGCCTAGGCCACTTTCGGTAGCGAGTAGTATATTGCGTATTACTATGCGCCCCTCCGGAGATGTATCGGTGCCATAGTTTATAGAGGAAAAAGGTGTTTGTGCACCGGCGCGTGAATGCATGGTGTTTAGGTTGTGTATAAAGCCTTCCATCGCCTGAAATGTCTCACGCTCGGTCTGCTCTTTGGCTCTGCGCCGTGCGGTTTTTACAAGCTTTAATATAGCCTTGCTGTCTGCAGTTGTATGCTGCTTGATAACATCCTCAACCGCCGTGTCAAACTCGTCTTCTTTTGTCTCGATTTTTACGTTATCTAGATTAACATGCTTGCATGCTTGCATAATTGCATCTTTTGCGATATCAATAGCATTATCGAGCTCAAGTATATCTTCAAGTACGTCAACCAGGCGGTTAGTGTAGGCTTTAGCAAATGTTTTTTCAACCCCTTTAGCCATCGCATAATCAAAGTTAGGCACACCCTGCCCGCCATGTTGATCATTTTGATTGCTTTGGATAGCTATGGCTGCAAGTGCGGCATAGCTGGATATGCTCTTGGGCTCACGCAAAAAGCCATGTCCGGTAGAAAATCCGCCATCGAATAGCTTTAGCAAATCTATCTGGCAACAGGTTGTAGTTAACGCATAAAAATCAAAGTCATGTATATGTATATCACCGTCGCTATAGGCCTGTGCCTGTTCCTGCGAAAGAAGATTTAATGCATTATATGCCTTTGCACCGGCAGTGCCTATCTGTAACATGCTACCCATTGCTGTATTGCCATCAATATTCGCATTGTCACGTTTAATATCACTTATGCGTGCATCTACCGTAGTTATCTCATCGATAGTGCGCATTAGTGATGTGTTCGCATCACGTATGCGTGTTCGCTGTGCACGATAAAGTATATATTTTTTTGCAGCATCCTCAAACCCGGCTCGCATCATCTCATGCTCGACCGTATCCTGTATCTGTTCGATTGTGGGAGGGATATTATCACAACATATATCTAGATTTTTACCTACAGCCTGAGAGACAATAGCAGCCTGAGTCGCATCCCCTTCGCCGGCAGCCTGCATAGCTTTTAAAATTGCAGAGGCTATCTTATCTTCATTATATAATACAACTCTGCCATCACGTTTTTCAACACTTTTTATCAACTTTCCACCTTTTCACATCGTCTAAATATTGGGTATACTTAATATTATTGCACTACATGCTGTATTTGTCAATATGTAGATTAAAAAAACATAAACAAATTTTAATGAGTTAAATTGTAATGTTTACACATATATATCTAGAGCGTTACTATCATAACTACACTTTTATCAAGTTATGTCAATAACACAAAATTGACAACAACAGAAAATTTTGGTATAATTTAATCTATTAATAACAATTTACAGTAATGTTACACTATATAGGAGGTTCTAATGGACAATAGATTATCGCAGCTAACCGAAGACATGATTTCACAGACAAAGATTGCTGAAAAGTATAATAAGATTGATCCGGAACTATTCATTAAAAATGAGGTGTTCCAAGGGCTTCGTGATAAAAACGGTAAGGGTGTGCTTACCGGACTCACAAACATATCTGATATTATCTCCTTTAAAAATATAGATGGGGAGCGTGTTCCCTGTGAAGGTGAGCTATACTATCGTGGCATAAATGTTACCGAGATAATTGATAGCTGCATTATCGAGAATAGGCATGGTTTTGAGGAGATTGTATACCTGCTTTTATTTGGAGAGCTACCATCTGAGGAGCGTTGCGATTGGATGAGGCAGACCCTTAATAAATACCGCAGCCTTCCATCACATTTTGTTCGTGATATTACAATGAAATCCCCTAGCTCTAATATTATGATAAGCCTTGCGAGAGGAGTCTTAAACCTGTACAGCCATGATGATAAGGCTGAGGATATCTCTCTCTCCAATATACTTCGCCAGGCGGTGGAGCTTATAGCGGTATTTCCGATGATGGCAATATACAGTTATCAGGCCTACTGCTACTATCATAAGGATGACGTCTTTTTTATCAGGCCACCAAAGCCGGAGCTTTCAACTGCCGAAAATATCCTACAGATGTTGCGTCATGATGGAAGTTATACCGCATTAGAGGCGCAGGTTTTGGATGTTGCGTTAATACTTCATGCCGAGCATGGTGGCGGTAATAACTCTACCTTTACTACCCGCGTTGTTACCACCGCAGGTACCGATACATACTCTGCCATTGCTGCAGGATTATCTTCACTAAAGGGGCCTAAACATGGTGGTGCAAACATAAAGGTTGTAGGCATGTTTGAAGATATGAAGGCAAACTTGAAGGATTGGAATGATGAGGATGAGATAATAGCATATCTTGAGGCGTTATTAGATAAAAAAGCATTTGATAATAGTGGCCTTATTTATGGAATGGGTCATGCGGTTTACTCACTATCTGACCCTCGAGCTGAAATATTCAAACGATTTGTAGAGAGCCTCTCGACAAGTAAAGGACGCCAAAATGAGTTTAGGCTTTACAATAATGTTGCAAGGCTTGCACCTAAGGTTATCGGTGATCGCAGAAAAATTTACAAGGGTGTTTCTGCTAATATCGATTTCTATAGTGGTTTTGTTTATGATATGCTAGATCTACCGAAAGAGCTATACACTCCACTTTTTGCAATATCGCGAATTGTAGGTTGGTCGGCACATCGTATGGAGGAGCTTGAGAGTGCAGGAAAGATAATTCGCCCTGCCTATAAACCGGTTACAGAGCACAGGCCATATGTAAAGATTAAAGATAGATAATAAGAATTTAATATGCCGAAAGAGGATCTCTCGGCATATAAGGGCGATTAGCGCAGTTGGTAGCGCGCCGCGTTCGCAATGCGGAGGTCAGGGGTTCGACCCCCCTATCGTCCACCAGAAAAATCCAACCGATTAGGTTGGGTTTTCTTTTTAAGATATGAGAACTGTTTAGATAGTGATGATAGGAGACAGTATGGTTGACACAAACAAATCAGCCTTCTAAATCAGCAATAATTATGAATAAGATTTAGGAGGCATTTAATAATGTTTAATAAAATTGATATGCAAAGCTGGAATAGAAAAAACAGCTATAATCACTATTTCGATAGTGTGCCTTGCACCTACAGTGTGACAGTAAACCTAGATATAACGAATTTCTTGGAAGTTATCAGGGTAGACCACAAAAAGTTTTTTTCGATGATGCTTTATGCACTTTCGCAAATTGTAAACTCGCACAAAGAGTTTCGGATGGATATTGATGAAGAAAAGAATGTTGGATATTATGATTATTCTAATCCTTGCTATACTGTTTTCCATAGCGAGACAGAGACAATCACAAATATATGGACAGAGCACACCGCCGATGTAGAAACCTTTATAAAGAATTATAATAATGATATATCCAAATATAAAAATGATAGTTACAGTTCAAAACCGTTAGTAGGTAAGAATTATTTTCATGTTTCTTGCATACCTTGGATGAGTTTTACAGGCTTTAATTTGAACCTGCAAAAAGGATATGATTATCTACAACCAATTTTTACGATAGGAAAATATTTTCCCGAGGGTGACACGATGATGCTACCATTAGCAATACAAGTACATCACGCAGTATGTGATGGGTTTCATCTCTCACGCTTTGTAGCTGAATTACAAGATTATCTTAACACATTTACAGCATGAAAGTGATATAGGGTATAGCTGTTTTAGACACATTATGCAAAAAATCCTTCGTAGTGATACGAGGGATTTTTTCTTTACTAAAATCTCTTTGGGAAAGAAGGTTTTTCACCTTTGGCGATGAACTATATTTGGCTTAAATTGTACCCTTTAAAATATGTAAAGTTTTAATTTAATTTTAATAAAACTGTGTTATAATAAAAACAAAAAATATTAAGGAGGGTTGCTTATGCGAATTTTACTTGCCGAAGATGAGCGAGATATGAATAAAATTATTACGAAAAAATTGACCTGTGAGAGCTATGCTGTTGATAGTTGTTTCGACGGAGAGACAGCGCTCGAATATATAACGAGTACCGATTATGATGTAGTAATACTTGATGTTATGATGCCCAAACAGGACGGCTTTGAAGTCCTTAAAACAATGCGCTTAAAATGCATAGAAACGCCTGTGATTTTTCTAACGGCAAGAGATGCCGTATCTGATAGGGTTAAAGGACTTGATTTAGGAGCAAATGACTACCTTGTAAAACCATTCTCATTTGAGGAGCTTATAGCTCGCATTCGTGTTATGACAAGGCTAAAATCCGGAAAAGCAACGAGTGTACTCTCGGCCTCGGATTTAACTCTTGATATAAGCTCGCACATTGTAAAGCGTGGAGATACTGTGATAAATCTATCGGCAAAAGAGTATGCCATTTTAAAATATATGATGTATAATACAGGGATTGTTCTTTCAAGAGAAAAAATTGAAAATCATATTTGGAACTACGATTATGAAGGTGGTACAAATGTTGTAGATGTGTATATTAGATATCTTCGTAAAAAAATTGATAGCGACTATGATATAAAGG
>CAYJOX010000024.1:11078-12823 GCA_964371915.1 uncultured Oscillospiraceae bacterium | reverse complement strand
CTGTCTTGTTAACATGCTGCCCACCTGCACCGGATGCCCTAAATGTATCAACCTGAACATCGGCTGTGTTTATCTCAAAATCAATCTCTTCTACCTCGGGCAGCACCGCTACCGTTACCGTAGAGGTATGTATCCTACCCTGAGTTTCGGTTTCTGGCACACGCTGTACACGGTGCACACCGCTCTCAAACTTCAACCTACCATAAGCACCCTCGCCCGATATTAAAAAGCTAATCTCTTTATACCCTTGTAGGTTAGTCTCGTTTGCATTTAGTATCTCTACCTTAAGCCTACTGCGCTCGGCATACATCGAGTACATTCTAAACAGGCTACCGGCAAACAGAGCAGCTTCATCTCCACCTGCACCACCTCTAATTTCGACAATTGTATTGTTGTCATCATTTTCATCCTTAGGGATAAGTAAAAACTTTATCTCCTCCGAAAGCTCCTCACAGCGCTGCTTAGCATCAAGATACTCCGATTGAACCATCTCTTTAAAGTCCGGCTCCATGCCCCCTTCATCAAGCATAGATTTAGCCTCGATCATCTCCTCGCCTGCCTTGCAGTATTCATCATACTTCTCCATAAGTGGAGTTAGGTTTTTGTGCTCCTTCATATATTTTCGGTACTGCTCGTTATCCGAAATAATTTCCGGAATAATTATCTGTTCCGACACAAAATCATATCTGTTTTTTATTTCTTTAAGTTTATCTAACATATTTCCTCGGTGTTGTTATATTTGTATAAATTTATTATAAACTAAACGCTTACTAATTGCAATATTTCTTTAAAGTATAGCATATAGATTGATATGTAAAATTATTTTGGAGTATAAAGTTATGGAATACAAGCTGGAAGGCGATTTTCAGAATGCTTCACTGCTACCTTTAGAGCAGCTAATCTTAGCAAAAAGTCGCGGAACAATATTAGAAGCAACAGCCCAACTTTTTGACGTTAATCGTAGAATATGTTTTGAGTTTGGCGAGTATCGCGCTGTTATGCCATTTGATGAGGCTGTCTACTATCCCGACAATAGTGAGATTAAGGACATTGCAATATTATCTAAGATAGGTCAGAAAGTATGCTTTGTAATTAAGGATATCGATTTTAGCTCGTCAGAACCGATATTTATACTATCTCGCCGTGCGGCACAGCTAAGATATTACGAGGACTATCTCAGCAAAAAAGTTCCTGGTGATGTGATAGATTGTAGGGTAACACATATAGAGCGTTATGGTGCTTTTTGTGACATAGGTTGTGGAATTGCAGGGCTTTTACATATAGATTGTCTATCTGTATCAAGAATTGCCACACCACACGACCGAGTGCACAGAGGGCAAAGGCTTAAAACGATAATAAAATCCTTTGACGAACGTGGTAGAGTCTTACTTACACTAAAGGAACTGCTTGGCAGTTGGGACGAGAACGCCGCATGTTTTAGTGCCGGTGAAACGGTAGTGGGCAGGGTTAGAAGCATAGAGGAATATGGTGTATTCATCGAACTTTCTCCTAATCTTTCCGGCCTTGCCGAACCGGTAGAGGGTTTAGCCCCGGGGCAGTGTGTAAGCGTATATATAAAAAGTATAATTCCGGAAAAGATGAAGATAAAGCTTGCCGTGGTAGGTATATTGGACGATATCCCACTAAAGCATAATCTTACATATTTTCATTCCGGCGACCATATTGAAAGTTTTTGCTACGCAAGCAGGCACTCCACCAGAGATATTACAAGCTATTTCGGATAG
>CAYJOX010000024.1:3716-11062 GCA_964371915.1 uncultured Oscillospiraceae bacterium | reverse complement strand
AAATCCAAGCATCTAACCTCTAACAAGCTTCCCTATCTGAATAACAACTGTTGGAGCAACGGCTAACCCAACAATCTGCAGTAGCTGTGTTATCGAAAGCGGTGAAACCATAAACAAACCGCTCAATACCGGAATAAATAATACCGCTGCAAGCAGAAGAACCCCTCCAAAGAATGCAAGTAATGAAAACCTGTTAGATAAAAAACCTAATCTAAAGATCGATTCCCTGCCCCTACAGTTAAAACCATGAAACAGGCGTGAAAGGGTAAGGGTTGCAAATGCCATAGTAGAAGCCATAGCTGCATCTGCCGCACTGCCATAACCTATATAGAAGGCTACCATGCTTACAACCGCTATCAGTAAACCCTGTAAGCCAATACCAGTGAGCAAGGGTTTATTTAGTATAGGCTCCTTTGGATCACGCGGTTTTTGGTTTAACAGGCCACGCCTTGCAGGCTCCATTCCTATAGCAATTGCAGGTAGTGAATCGGTTAATAGATTTATAAACAGTAGGTGTACCGGTTGAAAAGGTACCGGCAATGCCATCAGTGATGCGTATATTACGCAAAATATTCCCGCCGTGTTGCCGGATAGTAAAAACTTTATAGCATTTTTTATATTTGTGTAAACATTGCGCCCGTTAACAACAGCGCCAACAATGGTTGCAAAGTTATCGTCTGCAAGTATCATAGAGGCAGCATCCTTACTTACCTCGGTACCTGTAATACCCATTGCAACACCGATATCTGCCGCCTTTAATGCCGGGGCATCGTTAACACCATCGCCTGTCATCGAAACAATTTTACCACGGCGTTGCCAGGCCTTTACTATACGTATTTTATGTTCTGGCGAAACACGTGCATATACCGAAACGTTGGCAAGTACAGCATCTAGCTCAGCATCCGACATACTCTCAAGTTCACTGCCCTCCAGTGCCGAATCACCCTGTTTAAATATTCCAATCTCGGTAGCTATTGCAGCGGCAGTAACCTTATGGTCACCCGTTATCATTATCGTACGGATACCGCCCTGCTTTGCATCGGCAACAGCCTGAATCGACTCGGCGCGTGGGGGATCTATCATTGCAACAAGGCCAACAATTGTAAACCCATGTTCATCATCCAGGGTAAGGGGTCTAACCTGCCCTATTTCCTTCATGGCAAATGCAAGCACACGCAATCCGGATGCCGATAAATCATGGTTCATCCTTATTATAGAGTCCTTTTGTTCAGCCGACATCGCAACTACGCCGCTATCGGTTAGTATGTTTATCGATCTATCAAGCAAAACATCTATAGCACCCTTCGTTAAAATGACCGAAGCGCCCTCCACATCCTGTAAAGTACTCATAAGCTTTCTGTCAGAATCGAATGCTAACTCGCTTAGGCGGGGGTGCTGTTCACGGTACTGCGTTTCATCTATACACAGGGCATCCCCAAGTTCTACTAAAGCAATCTCGGTAGGATCACCTATTGCCGTGCCATTCACCTCATCTGTAGTTGCATCACTCACCAGCAGAGCAATCTTTAATAAAAGTCGTTGTGGATCGGATGCGAGGTCAAGCTCGGAAGGTGTAATCAACCTTCCACCTGCATATATTTTTTTAACCTTCATCTTGTTTTGTGTTAGCGTGCCCGTCTTGTCGGAGCATATTACCGATACGGCACCAAGGCTTTCAACCGCCTTTAAATCCTTCATTATTGCATTTTGCTTTGCCATTTTTTGAGTACCCATGGCAAGTACGATTGTAACTATAGAGGATAATGCCTCCGGTATAGCTGCAACCGCAAGTGCAACGGCGAACATCATGGAATCTAATACCGGCATACCTGTACGGAAAATTGATAACAAAAAAACAACCGCACATATTGCCATAATAACAATAGCAAGCTTTGCACTAAAATCATCAAGGCTTTGTTGAAGCGGTGTCTTACGCTGGCTTGTCTGGTTCATAAGGGTTGCTATCTTACCAATCTCGGTGTTCATACCTGTCTCGGTTATCATAACCGTTGCACGCCCGTAGGTTACTAGCGAGCCGGAAAACACCATATTCTTGCGATCGCCGAGCGCAACATTTTCGCCTGTAATCACATCAGACATCTTCTCAACACCCTCTGATTCACCGGTTAGAGAGCTTTCGTTGACCTTTAAAGAAAAATTTTCTATAATCCTACCATCGGCAACAACCATGTCTCCGGCCTCAAGTAGTACAATATCGCCCGGTACAACTTCATGTGATGAAAGCTCTACACGTGTGCCATTTCGCATTACCTTTGCAGAAGGGGCACTCATTGCCTTTAAGCTGGCAAGGGATTTTTCAGCATTTAGATATTGAACAGTACCCAGTATTGCATTAAGGATAAGCACCGCAATAATAACGATGGTGCTTTCTGTATGCCCTGAGAGCATCGAAATAATTGCTGCTGCAATAAGAATTATGACAAGCAGATCCTTAAACTGCTCTATAAATACAGCAAGCACACTCTTTTTCTCGCCTTCGGTAAGTTGATTAAGGCCAAACTCTTCTCTCCTTTGAGTCACCTGTTCCATACTAAGGCCGGAGGTTGTAACCTTCTGCTCTGCCAAAAGCTTTCCAATATCTTTATTATAGTGACTATTCTGCATCATATCTCCAAATGTGTTGAATAAAATATCGTCATCTTATTATACTATATTATATAGATTAAAACAATAATTTTAACATATTATTCTAATCGAAAAAACAGGACACATATTAATTGTGCCCTGCATTTTTATAATTATTTCTAGCTAGTTTGGCAATTTCTACATCTGCCATATACAACAAGAGAATAGCCGGTTATCTCATTTCCGTTTTCAGATACAATATCAGTAATGCCGGAAGTCAGATGAATATCGTATACATTATTACAGCTATTGCATATAAAGTGCTCATGATCGGAAACATTAAAATCAAACCTGTCACCAAATCCTGGGATAGAAATTTTTCGAACCTTACCCTTTTCTGTAAAGCTGTTTAGATTACGATATACGGTGCCTAAACTAAGTTTAGTGTGCTCTTGCTTTAATGATGAATAAATTTCATCTGCCGTAGGATGTGTTTTTAGTGTTTGTACGGCCGATAGTATTGCGTCCTTTTGCCTTGTCTTTCTCATAACCTTCTCAATAATAGTAATCATTACTATATATATTATATATTATCATATGTATTTTGTCAAGTCATTCAATAATTTTGTGTTCTATTGACAATTTAATTAAACCTGATATAATAAATTTATTAGTAATGCTTGCTAATATTGGTTATAATAATGTGAATAATGAATGAAAGGGGAATTTATGAAAGATCTATCCGGAACTAAGACATATGCAAACCTAATGGCGGCGTTTGCCGGCGAAAGCATGGCTCGCAATAAATACACCTACTATGCAAGCCAGGCCAAAAAAGATGGTTATGTACAGATAGCATCTATCTATGAAGAGACAGCAAAAAATGAGATGGAACATGCCAAGCTTTGGTTTAAGCTCTTGCACGGTGGTATGCCAAAAACTCCGGCAAACCTACAGGATGCTGCAAACGGTGAACATGATGAATGGACCGAGATGTATAAAAGAATGGCCAAGGAGGCAAGAGAGGAAGGCTTTGACGAAATTGCCGATCAGTTTGATGGTGTAGCAGCAATCGAGAAAGAGCACGAGGAGCGGTATCTTAAGCTACTTGAAAACATTGAAAAGGATACTGTTTTTTCAAAGGATGGCGAGGTAGTATGGAAATGCACCAACTGTGGACATCTACACAGCGGTTCCTCTGCACCTGATTTATGTCCGGTATGTGCTCATCCTAAGGCATATTTTGAAGTAAATGCTGAAAATTATTAATTTTAACAAAATTTAAGGAGCGACATTATGTCTACACAAAAATTTTTTATCTGTAAACACTGTAAAAATTTGATTGGCATGGTTGACAATATGGGTGTACCGATCTCTTGTTGTGGTGAGCAGATGTCCGAGCTTATCCCTAACACGACAGAGGCGGCTACAGAAAAGCATATACCACAGGTGGATGTTTCGGCAGATTGCATTAACGTCAATGTGGGCAGCACTATCCACCCATCAGATGATAATCATTATATTGATTTTATCTATTTACAGACAGAAAATGGTGGCCAACGTAAAAAAATATGTGCAGGTAAAGCACCAACTGCATCTTTTAAATTAATTGACGACAAGGCAGTAGCAGTGTTTGCATATTGCAACCTACACGGGCTATGGAAAGCAGATATATAACCTATATTAAATATAACTGTAGAAAGAGGAGGCTTAAGCCCCCTCTTTCTTTTTATGCATTTTATTGCATCAAATTTATTGTACATCCACCTTGCTTGCATCGCTTTCATAGAAACGAATAAATGCTTCTTGTGACATTGGTTTAGAGTAGTAGTAGCCTTGAATAATATCACAATTCATCTCTTTAAGATTTATTAAATCATCGACTGTTTCCACGCCCTCTGCAATTGTTAATATACCTAAATCTTTCGATAGCTTAATAATACTGCTTACTACCGCGAGGCTTCGGCTTCTATCCTCTGTTTGGCTAAAGAAACTGCGATCTAGCTTTAATATATCAACAGGGATATCCTTTAAAAGCCCAAGCGAACTATATCCGGAACCAAAGTCGTCCATCAGAACTTTAAAGCCATGTTCTTTTATGCGCCTAATAAAGTCTAATATATCTACCTCGTTACTTATCATACTGGTTTCGGTTATCTCTATTCCGAGACATTGCGGCTTTACATTATATTTTTCGCAAATTGCAAGCAGCTTCTTTTCTAACCCTAAATTATGTAGGTGGTTACGTGAAAAGTTAACCGAAATAATAATCTCTTCCCTACCGGCTTGTACCCATCTAGATAAATATCTACAGGCCTCCTCAAACATGTAAAGATCGAGCTTTGTTATGAATCCATTCTGCTCAAACAATGGAATAAACTCATCAGGGCGCATCGGCCCATCATCTGTCTGCCATCGTACAAGCGCTTCTGCCGCTATCATATTTCCTGTAGTAAGGCTTAGTTCCGGTTGTAAAACCATTACAAACTCTCGGTTTTCTAATGCCTTTTCCATACGGTTTTCTAGTTCCTTGTTCTTTACCGCACTTGTTAAAAGTTCATCGGAATAGATACTTGATAGTGTTTTTATAGCCTTTGCCCTACGATGTGCAACGTTCGCCTTTTCTATTGCCGAGTCTATACTAAACATATTATCTGTTTTTGGGAAATAATATCCGGTTACAATACGAAGTTTATAGGTAAAATCTACCCCCAGCAGATTGTAAAGGTGATTAACATAATCATCTCTCCATTGCTCCGGGTTATAGGCAACACCATAGGCAAGCATTACTATAAACTCATCATCATGCAGATGCGCATAGATACAGTTTATATCAGTTTTAAAGTTAATGGCTTTCGCCATACTAATTAGAACTCTGTCTCCCTCACTAGAACCAAGGGTCTCATTAACAAGTTTAAAGTTCTCTACGTCAAATTTTATTAAAACAAAGTTCTTATCTTTATGTCTTTTTATAAACGCATTAGAATCAATCTTAAACTTTGCGGCTGTACTAATTTTTGTTAGATCCGATGTATAGGCAATCTCGGTAATCTTTTCAAGGCTTTTGCGCTGTGAATTAAAAATTAATAACCCAAATATACCTACTACAAGTACAATTCCTATAGACATGGCAGAGGTAACAATAGTAATGATATTTGTGGTATGTTGCACAATATTATTTGGAATTATACTAATAATTACCCAATCTTCTATACCTACAGGGCAATATATAGCACTATATGCACTATCGTCAAACACCAACAACTCGTTGCCATGTAGACCAAAGGTGATATCACTATTAAGGTTATTTAATCTGTTTTCGTCGAGCTCCCCCATAGCCTTTAATATATCATATAGGTTTTCCATCGCCACAAATTCAGTGCCTTCAAGTCCGTTTGCAATTATTGTTCCGTTTGAGTCTACAATAACATTTGCGATGGCGTTGGGATCCGAGGTTCCGAACATATTTGTCAGGCTTTCAAGATATATAATACCAGCAAGAACACCTACTATCTCATTGTCATCCAGCATGGGGGTAGCAATAACTATTGATTCCTTATTATCAAATGCCGAAACAATCGGCTCACTTATAACAGTATTTCCGGCAAGTGCTTGCTGGAAATAGGTTCGCCCCGAAAGATCATCCAGGGTGGTATCGCTACCGAATGCATATCCATCCTTATCAATAACCATAAGGTAGTCAAAACTTGCTAAAAGATACTCATCCTGTGCATGTTCAAAATCAATATATGTATGATAATCCGACATGGTGAGTAAGGATGCCGTCGTCTCCAGCAGATTAATATCAGCGGTAAAGGATTCTTTAAAAGTATTTGCCTGATGTGTAACCACCTGCTCTACATTACTGTTAGAAAGCCCCTTTACTACTTCGCTTATATACATATTATACAGCAAAATAGACAAAACTAAAATACATATAGTGCCAAACACTAAAGCTAAAAGTGTTATATGTTTTTTGTTATGCTCGTAGATACGCATTTATCTATAAACCTTAACTTTCTAATCGTTTTTCAAACCTATAACTTAATAAAAAAATTGATATAATATTGCTAATTGTATTTAATTCATCTATGAAATTCGCATCGAAAACTTGTTGTTTTTTATAATTCTCAAAACCTACAAAACCAATAGATTCGCCCTTGTAAATTATCGAAAAAATTAACATCGAGTTAATTCCTGCATTTTTTATAAGCTCCCTTTCACCGTCATTTGCAAGGTCATCAAGGCTATTCATAACAAAAATTCTACTTTTTAAGAACACATCAATAGATTGTGAAAAATCTTCAACCATAAAGTGGTTAAGATGTTCATTGTGCCCCAGTGCCTCCTCATTATCCCAACTAAATGTTTTGTTAAACACCATGTTTTTTTGATCCATCTCAAATATATATGCTTTAGCGAAAGAAAATTGATCGGCTATAAGTTTTAATGCTGCCGGCATCATTGCAGATATATCTTTACTATCTTGGAACATTCTCATAAAGAATTCAACACGGTTACCATTAAGGCTTATCCCCTGTTTAGCCTCACTGTCAAGCTCTGTGCGTTTAGATGTGTAAACAGGTTTCCCCATATCTTTAGAGTAGACTGCAAAACCGTTTTTACCTCCGGCTTTTACGCTATAAAGCGCAATATCGGCATATTGATAAAGTGTTTCAAAATCCTTTGCATGTTCAGGTGATTTGGCAATTCCTATACTTGCAGAAACTGTAACCGCTTCACCCGTGTCAGAAGAATAG